>JBATFE010000411.1:0-5261 GCA_049664445.1 Gammaproteobacteria bacterium | reverse complement strand
CCCGCACCCGCCACAGCGGGCGGCGAATGGTCTGCCATTATCGCCGCACTGTCGCTCAAGGGGATGGCGCGTGAAATGTCATTGAACTGTGTCTTTCATGGCATTGATAGCGATGTCGTGAAGTTGTCACTGGACCCTGCCCATGCCCATTTGCTGGGAAAGACGCGTGTCGAGCAACTCGAATCTGCCTTGTGTGATTATTACCAGCGAACGCTGCAGGTGCGGGTCGACACGGCTGTGTCACTGGCGGATGAAACGCCGGCGGCTAGAAAAAAACGCGAGCAGGCTGAGCGACAGCGCCGTGCGGAAGATGCGATTGAGCAGGACGAAAACATCAGGGCACTGCAGGATGCCTTTGGCGGCACGGTAAACCAGGGGACGATACGGCCGCGTAATGACTGAGTGTCGGTTGTTCCAGCTGTCGTGTGGATGAGGTACGTTTTTAACCAGAGGTCAAGATTATGAAAGGCGGATTGGGTAATTTAATGAAGCAGGCCCAGGAAATGCAGGCCAATATGCAGAAGGCACAGGAAGAGATAGCCAGCCTGGAAGTGACCGGCGAGTCCGGTGGTGGCCTGGTTAAGATCACACTGACAGGCAAGTATGAAGCACGACGCGTCAGCATCGATGACAGTCTGCTGGGTGATGACAAGGACATGCTCGAGGACCTGGTGGCCGCGGCCATCAACGACGCGGCTCACAAGGTTGAGGCCACCACGCAGGAAAGGATGTCCGGGCTGACCAGTGGTTTGAATCTGCCACCGGGCATGAAACTGCCGTTCTGATAATGACCGGTTCACGCCTGATCGGGCGTCTGGTTGAATCCCTGCGCTGTCTCCCGGGAGTGGGCCCGAAATCGGCGCAGCGCATGGCATTTCACCTGCTGGAATACAACCGCGACGGCGGGCGACAACTGGCCGAAGCGCTCACCCTGGCCATGGACCGGGTTGGCAATTGCCGCGAATGCCGCACCCTGAGTGAAGATACCGTGTGCGCGCTGTGCGCCAATCAGCGACGCGACCGCAGCCTGCTGTGTGTGGTGGAAACACCGGCCGACGTGCAGGCACTGGAACAGTCAATCGCTTATCAGGGTTTGTATTTTGTATTGATGGGACACTTGTCGCCACTGGACGGTATCGGGCCCGAGGCACTCGGACTGGATCTGCTGGAGGCGCGTCTCGCCTCGGGTGAGGTGCAGGAGCTGATCCTGGCGACCAACCCCACGGTTGAAGGCGAGGCGACTGCGCATTTTATCAGCGAGATGGCACGTGTGCGTGGCATCCGCACGACGCGTATCGCACACGGTGTGCCGATGGGTGGCGAACTTGAATACATTGATGGTGGAACGCTGTCACAGGCGTTTGCCGGACGACAGGAAATTTAAATTATGAGTGACTGTTTATTCTGCAAGATGGTAGCGGGCGATATTCAACCGGATGTTGTCTTTGAAGATGATGAGGTGCTCGCTTTTCGTGACCTCAATCCGCAGGCACCCCTGCATGTGCTGGTGATCCCGAAGGCGCACATTGCGACGACCAATGACCTGACGCCGGACACCGTGGACGTGGTGGGCAAGATGTACCTGGCGGCGAAGCAGATCGCAGCCGATGAAGGGGTTGCTGAACCGGGCTACCGCATGGTGATGAACTGTAACGCCGGGGCCGGCCAGTCTGTCTATCATATTCATTTGCACCTGCTCGGCGGCCGTGCCCTGGGCTGGCCACCGGGTTAAGCATGATAAAAACATTCGCGGATGCGAGCCGCTCCTACATTATCAATTGCCGATAACTCGCCATGCGCCGTTCAAGGATTTGGCCCGCTGCCACGGCGGCAGTAATGGCGCATCCCGGCTCGGACAGGTGGCGGCAGTTATGGAAATGGCACTGGCCCAGATAGGGGCGAAACTCGGGAAAGCCGTTGCCGAGTGCCTCGTCGGGCACCCGCGCAAGGTGAAAATCCCGTACACCCGGCGAATCGATCAGGTGACCACCGTGCGGCAAGTGATACAGGGTGGTCGAGGTGGTGGTGTGCTTGCCCAGCCCGGAGGCCGCCGACAGCTTGCCGGTGACAATCTCCTGGTCCGGCAGCAGGCGCTTGATCAGCGATGACTTGCCGACGCCCGACTGGCCCACCAGGATACTGGTCTTGCCGGACAGACTCGCGGTGAATGCCTCGATGCCGGTGTTTTTCAGGGCGCTGATTAACAGTGTGCTGTAGCCAATACGCCGGTATTCACTGATGAGTACGGTAATACGCTCACGGTCCTTGTCCTCAATCAGGTCAGCCTTGTTAATAACGATCAGGGGTTCGGTCTCGGCCAGTTCGGCGGCGATGCAGTATTTATCAATCAGGAAGTAATCAAGGGCGGGTTCCGGTGCGGCCTCGATGACGACCTGGTCGATATTCGCCACCAGCGGCCGCTGACCGTTGTTGCCATTGGCACGATGCAGTACCGTGCGCCGTGGCCTGATGGACTCGATGACGCCGCTGTTGTCGCCGGTCGGTAACCAGTCAACCTCGTCACCGCAGACGATCTGTTGCAGTCCGCGTCGTGCTACGCAATTGATGATGTCCCCGGAGGGTGTTTCAACGACCTGGTTCTTGCCGTAATTGACGATAACAAGACCGGTTTGATTCATGCCGGGTGCGGCTTAGTCGGTGGCGGGCAGCAGTGCATCAATCTTGGCGGCACAAATAAAATCATTCTCCGAGAGCCCGCCGATGGCGTGCGTACTGTAGCGCACATGGCAGCGGCTGTAGCCGACCTCGATATCCGGATGATGATCTTCGCCATGCGCGATCCAGGCGAGTGCGTTGACGAAGGCCATGGTCTGGTAGTAGTTCTTGAAGCGGCAGGTCCTGCTGATTTCCTTGCCGGCCTCGTCAATTGACCAGTCGCCATGCAGGTCTTTCATGAAGTCATTTGCCTGCTCGCGGCTCAATGGGGCAACGCCGCCCTCACAGGGCTTGCAGTGTTTGTCAGTGAGGTTGCATACCGTCATGGCATTTACTTGAATTTGTAGAATGACTTGTTGAGATAGGCCGTCACATCGTCAACCTCTTCGTCGAACCATGTCAGTCCCAGTGTGGACTCGCAGCGCTGTACCTGGGTGCGCAGGCCGGAAAGGTCATTTATGCGCCGGTTGTCGCGGGTATACATGCTGTCATCATGGCAACTCATGCAGTTTTTTTGCTGCAGCTGCCTGCCGTTCTTGATGTCAGCGGCCAGCAGGGGGCTGCTCGCGATCGCGAGGCAAAGTGAAATGACTATTAGCAGTGGCTTGTTCATATTCGTTCTCCGTTTCAGGTAGTACTCATAGTAGCGGATATATGCATAATCCGCACGGGTGCCGGCGGGTGTGAATCATGAAATGCCGAGTACAGGGGGTCCGGGGTCAGTGTGCTGGCATTTTCGCGGTACATCTTCACCAGTGCCTTGATCAGGTCGGCCCCGCTTGATTGCTGTACCGCGTAGGCATCAGCCTCGAATTCATGTTTGCGTGACAGCAGCGACAGCAGCGGTTGCAGGAAGAAGGTGAACACCGGCATTGCCAGCATGAACAGCATCAGCGCCATCCACGGCGAAGGCTGGCTGACGCCCAGTCCCTGGTAGAACCAGGGCTCTCCCGCGAGCCAGCCTAGCAGTGCCAGCGCAGCCAGGCTTAATGCGAATGTCGACAGCAGGCGCTTCTGAATGTGCCTGAGTTTGAAGTGTCCCAGTTCGTGTGCCAGCACCGCCTCGATTTCAGGCGGATTCAACGACTCCAGCAGGGTATCGAAGAAGACGATGCGCTTGTTGCTGCCGAAACCGGTGAAATAGGCATTGCCATGACCGGACCGCCTGGAGCCATCCATGACGAAGATGCCCTTGCTGCGGAAGCCGCATTTATTCATCAGGGCCTGGATGCGTTGTTGCAGTGCCTCGTTGTCCAGCGGCGAAAATTTGTTGAACAGTGGCGCTATCACTGCCGGGTAGGCCCAGAACATCACCAGGGTGAACACCATCCACACGGCCCAGATATACAGCCACCAGAGTCCGCCCGATGCTTCCATGATCCACAGCGCCAGTGCAATCAGGGGACCGCCGATGACGATAAGCAGCAGCGCGTTTTTCAGCAGGTCGGTAACGAACACGCCGGGCGTGGAACGGTTGAAACCGAAGCGTTCTTCCACCACAAAGGTGTGGTACAGGGTAAAGGGCAGGTCCAGCACTGTCATGATCAGCGTGGCACTGAATATCACGGCGATGCCGGTGATGACCGCTTGCAGTTCAGCGGCACGCCAGAAGTTGTCCAGCCATTCGAGACCGCCGCCAAGTGTCCAGCCCAGCAGCAGCAGGTTGTCGTAGAGCAGCGCGATCCTGCCGACACGGGTGTTGGTGAGGGTGTAGTCCGCCGCCTTGTGGTGGTCTTCAAGCGGTACGCGGCCGGCAAAGGATTCAGGGACGGTATCGCGATGTTTCCTTACATGGGCGATATGGCGAGCGGCCAGCCACAAGCGCACCCCCAGTGAGGCGGCGAGGGCGAGCAGGAACAGGTAAGTAAAAGTATTCATTAGACAGGTGGTCTCGTATACAGGCATCTGTCAGATTAGCCTCTGCTACAATGCGACTCAACCATAATCTTTGAAAGGATGACCTGCTACATGACGCAAGATGCGAACAACCTTATCTGGATCGACCTGGAAATGACCGGTCTGGATACCAATAATGACAAGATAATCGAAATTGCCACCATCGTGACGGATGCACAACTGAATATCCTGGCGGAAGGCCCGATGCTGGCGATACACCAGTCCAGCGAAGTGCTCAACGGCATGGACGAATGGAACACCCGGCAACATGGTCTGTCCGGGCTCGTTGAGCGGGTGAGCAACAGTACCCTGGATGAGGCGGAGGCGGAGCGTCAGACGATCGAGTTTCTGGCTGAATATGTCCCGCAGGGGGCCTCGCCGATGTGTGGTAACAGTATTTGCCAGGATCGCCGCTTCATGGCGCGCTGCATGCCGACGCTGGAGGCGTTTTTTCATTACAGAAACCTGGATGTCAGTACCATCAAGGAGCTGATAGCACGCTGGGCACCGCCGAATATACTGAGCGGCTTCAGGAAAGGGGGATCACACCTGGCGATGGATGATACCCGTGATTCGATCCGTGAACTGCGCTTTTACCGCGAGAGTTTTTTCAAATATTAATCAAATTGCTGGAGCGCCGTCCCCGCCGCGATTCGGTGTATAAAAAAACAATCGCGCCGGGGACGGCG
>JBATFE010000410.1:0-4696 GCA_049664445.1 Gammaproteobacteria bacterium | reverse complement strand
ATTGGTGTTGACCGGCGCCTGCGCACCTCGCAAAAGCATATCTACGCCGTCGGCGATGTCTGTGGGCCGTACCCGTTCACGCACATGGCCGAGTACCAGGCCGGTATTGCACTGGCCAATATTGTGTTTCGCACACCGAAAAAGACGGATTACCGGGTGGTGCCGCGCGTGGTCTATACCGATCCCGAGGTGGCCTCGGTCGGGCTGACAGAGGCCGAGGCGAAAGAGCAAGGCATCAGGTATCATACGGCGGAATTTCAAATGGCCGGGATCGACCGTGCCCTGACCGACGGCCATGAACAGGGTCGTGCCCGGATTCTGATCAGCAAGGGGCGCATTGCGGGTGCCAGCCTTGTCGGGGCACATGCTGGCGAATTGATACATGAACTTGCACTGGCCATGCAGGTCAATGCAAAGGTGAAGGACATCGCGGCCACGGTGCACGCCTATCCGACCTATGCACAGATCCACCGCAGAACGATCAACAGCGCCTATGCGCCCTTGCTGCACTCGAAAAAGGTCCGCTGGCTTGTCTGGCTGCTGAATCGATTGCTGCCGTAGAAAGTTATACAGAGGCGTACACGAACATGCATGCAACCCTGCCATTACTGATAACCAGCGACTTCCCGGCGATTCGGCGTGCAGCACTGGAGACGCTGCAGGTCAACCTCGGTTACAAGTGCAACCAGTCCTGCCTGCACTGCCATGTCAATGCCGGTCCCAAGCGCACGGAAATGATGCAGCGCAAGACCATCGAACAACTGCTTGAATTTATCGATGGCTCCTCAGTCAGGACAATCGACCTCACCGGCGGCGCCCCGGAGCTCAACCACCACTTCAGATATTTCGTCACCGCCGCCCGCCAGCGCGGACTGAAGGTTATTGATCGCTGTAACCTCACGGTCTTGTTTGAACCCGGTCAACAGGACACCGCCTGCTTTCTTGCTGATAACAAGGTTAAGATAGTTGCCTCAATGCCCTGTTATTTAAAAGATAATGTTGACAGGCAGCGGGGTGACGGGACCTTTGATGCCAGCCTGGAGGCACTGCGCCTGCTGAATACACTGGGCTATGGTCAGGCCGGCTCAGAACTGCAACTCGACCTGGTCTATAACCCGCAGGGTCCACAGTTGCCACCGCCTCAAGGCACACTTGAACAGGACTACAAGCAACACCTGGCGCAACGCTACGGCATTGAATTCAACCAGCTGTTGACGCTGACCAATATGCCCATCAAGCGTTTTGGCAGCACGCTCGTCAGCCGTGGCGAATTTGACAGCTACATGGCACTGCTGAAAACTGCGCATCAGGATAACAACACCTGCTCGGTCATGTGCCGCTCGTTAATCAGCGTTGACTGGCAGGGCCATGTTTACGATTGTGACTTTAACCAGATGCTTGATATACCACTGCAGCTCGATCACCGGTCCCGCCTGCATATCGCTGACCTGACCGGTGTTGATCTGGGTAACCAACCCATCAGGGTCGCCGATCACTGCTATGCCTGCACCGCCGGCCAGGGTTCAAGCTGTGGTGGCGCGCTGGATCAGTGAAATAAAATTACCGGAGCGGGCATGAAATATTCCGGATGTAGCTAATTGATGCAGGAGCCAATAGTGTCGATGAATATCGAGATCAGCGTCCTTGAACGTTATTCGGAAGGTGCCAGGGAACGGCAGGAGTCACTCTGCTGCCCGGTCTCCTATGACACCGATCTGCTGGCCATGCTGCCGGATGAAATCATTGAACGGGATTATGGCTGCGGGGATCCTTCACGCTATGTACAAGAGGGTGATGTGGTGCTGGATCTCGGCTCGGGTGGCGGCAAGATTTGCTACATGGCCGCACAACTCGTTGGCGAAGGCGGGCAGGTTATCGGTGTCGACATGAACGATGACATGCTGGCGCTGGCACGCAGCTACCAGGATGAAATGGCACAGCGCCTGTGCGGTGACCGCGTCCGGTTTGTGAAAGCTTATATACAGGATCTTGCCCTGAATATTGATGAACTGGACGGCTATCTGGCAACACATCCTGTCAACAGCCATGCCGACTATGCTGCACTCAGGAACCGGGAATCCGCACAAAGGCGAAACAGCCCGCTGATTGCCGACAATTCAGTTGACCTGGTCATTTCCAACTGCGTCCTGAACCTGGTCGCTGACCACGAAAAACAACAGTTACTCAGGGAAATCTTCCGGGTGCTGAAACCGGGTGGCCGGGTTGCCATAGCGGACATCGTCAGTGATCGCCCCATACCACAATCGATGAAGGATGACCCGGAGCTCTGGAGTGGCTGTATCTCCGGTGCCTTCCAGGAAACAGAATTCCTCGACGCATTCACGGCAAGCGGGTTCATGGCGACTCGATACGACAAGTGGGATAGCGTCCCGTGGCAAACCGTCAATGGCATAGAATTCCGCTCCGTCACGTTGACCGCAATCAAGCCCGCGGTAACGGACAACCCGGATAATCAGCATACCGTCATCTATCGTGGTCCATTTGTTGCGGTGACGGATGAGGCCGGAAATACCTATCAGCGCGGTCAACGCACCGTGGTCCCGGGGTCAACGCACACGCTGCTGACAAACCCGGCATACGATGCAGCCTTTATTGACTTGTCGGACATTGGCAGTACAGCCGGTTCGGGTTGCTGCAGCACGGAGTCGTCCAGTGGCAACGGCTGCTGCTAACAACCGGCAACTCTCCGTCATCATACCGACCCTGAACGAGGCCGGTTGCATTCAGTCAACCCTCGAGGCACTGCAGTCACTGCGTTCACGTGGCCACGAGATTATCCTGGTTGACGGCGGCAGCAGCGACGCAACGCTGTCCCTGGGCCAGCCACTCGTTGACCGGGTAGTGAAAACGCTGCCCGGGCGTGCACACCAGATGCAGGCGGGTGCAGACATCGCCCGTGGCGACATACTCTGGTTTCTGCATGCTGACAGCAACGTGCCCGATGCTACGGATACCCTGATACGGGAGGCACTGGAAAAGGCACAGGCAGGTTGGGGACGATTCGATATCGCGTTCACGGACGGCCACCCGCTGCTGACGTGCGTGGCGTGGTTCATGAATCAACGCTCCCGCCTGACCGGGATTGCTACCGGTGACATGGGCATCTTTGTACGGCGCACGCTTTTTGACAGGGTCGGTGGCTTGCCATCGATCCCGTTAATGGAAGACATCCGCTTCAGTCGCTCGCTAAAACAACACGGCCGGCCTTGCCGGGTTACACAGACACTGGGCACTTCAGCGCGACGCTGGCATGCCCGGGGCATCCTGCGAACGATCGTGACCATGTGGGGATTACGGCTGGCGTATTTCGCCGGCATCAACCCGGAACGACTGGCAAAAATCTATACGGTCAAGAGCCAGTGAAATTTCCACGTGCGCGACTGCTGCTGCTGACCAAGGCACCCGATCCCGGCCAGGTTAAAACACGGTTGATTCCGTTGCTCGGCGAAGATGCGGCGGCAGCATTCTATTCACAACTGGTTCACGACACCCTGGGAATGTGCCGTCGTGCAGCACTCTGCCCGGTTGATATCTGGTGCAGCCCGTCAAGCGAGCATCCATTCTTCCGGCAATGCAAGCAACGTTACCAGGCGACGCTGCACACACAGGTGAGCGGTGACCTGGGACAACGCATGTCAGAGGCGATCCGCACGACACTGGCAGCTGCTGATTACGCTGTCGTGATCGGGGCCGATTGCCCGGCGCTCAGCACAGCAGATCTTGTCGCTGCATTCAATGCGCTGGATGCCGGCACCGATGTTGTCATCGGACCCGCCGAAGATGGCGGCTATTACCTGATCGGCATGCGCCATCATCATGCCTGGCTCTTTACCGACATCCCCTGGAGCACAGCTGACGTACTGACCCTCACCGAAGAACGGATACACACACAGAATCTGCGCCTGCATAAATTGCCGTTGCGCAAAGACCTTGATACCCCTGAGGATTATGCGGTATATAGAGGGGAACCTGTAAACACTGTGCAATCCGGTCAATGCAGACATTGACTGGCATAATCCGGGAAAGTGTTCCAATAGTTGAGTATAATCGCCCTGACACTTACCCACAGTACGCATCATCACAGCCAGATACAAAATAAGGAGATAGTATATGAGACGGCTCTATTTCTTAATCCCAACCATAGACAGCGCAAAAACCATCGTTGATGAATTACTGCTGGCTCGTGTTGAACAACGGCATATGCACATTGCGGCCGCAGATCACCATGCACTGATGGAGGCCAATCTACCCGAGGCCAACCTGCTGCAGGAAAGTGATTTCGTCCCCGCGGTAGAACGCGGCGTTGCCATTGGTGGCGCAACCGGAATTCTTGCCGGTATCGCGGCCGTTGCATTACCGGGTGTTGGCCTGGTACTCGGCGGCGGGGCCATCCTGGGCATTGGCCTGGCAGGCGCGGGTCTGGGTGCATGGGCATCCGGCATGATCGGGATTTCTGCGCCCAGTTCACGCCTGACCGAATTTGAAGAGGCCATCAAGGCGGGAAGCCTGCTGATGATGGTGGACATACCGAAAACCCGGGTAGAGGAAATCACTGCTTTAATCAAACAGCATCACCCGGAAGCAGAGATCGAGGGTACCGAACCGGTTATTCCGGCTTTCCCGTAATAATTTGCTGTCCTAATTGTAGGAGCGCCGTCCCCGGCGCGATTCGGGG
>JBATFE010000409.1:0-4090 GCA_049664445.1 Gammaproteobacteria bacterium | reverse complement strand
TACAAGACCAACACCCAAAACCCGACACCTTCTGCCCGTTGCACTCACCGAGTACCGCAGCCAGTCCGGGAACAGGCGCGCGCCCTGTTTGAGGCAGGTTTACCTGCCGAGTTGTGCGCGCCCCCGGAGGGGCGAGGAACGCAGGGAATCGGCGCAGCCGATGAGTGCACCGGAGTGCCATTCTCTTTGGGTACTTTCTCTTGGGCAAGCAAGAGAAAGTACCTCGCCCGAATGGGCGAAATACACAGGTAAAAGAAGCACACCGCCCGAGAGGCGAAACAAGTCGACTAAAAAGAAGCACCCCGCCCGAATGGGCGAAACCTGATCCTGAATAAAGCACCCGTGTCCAGAATTCATATTGACTTCACCCCGGTGAACTCCCACTCTTTGCCCACTCCCAAAACGAAATACCCAGAGATATGACACGAATCGCAATTACCGGCGCGGCCGGTCGCATGGGCCGCAGCTTGATCGAGGCCTGCCAGCAGGTAGAGGGACTGGACATCAGCGTGGCACTGGAGCACCCGGATAGCTCCCTGCTGGGTGCTGATGCCGGAGACCTCGCCGGCATCGGCAAGCTCGGTATTGCCGTGGGTGCGGACCTGGCCGCCGTGAACAACGACTTTGATGTGCTGATTGATTTCACCCGGCCTGAACCGACACTTGCCAACCTGGACGTGTGCCGCCAGGCTGGCCGCCGCATGGTGATCGGCACCACCGGTTTCAGTGAGGCGCAGAAAGACCGGATCGCCGTGGCTGCACAGGATATCGCCATTGTGTTTGCACCTAACATGAGTATCGGTGTCAACCTGTGTTTCAAACTGCTGGATACGGCGGCCCGGGTACTGGGCGATAATGTCGACATCGAGGTTATCGAGGCACACCACCGCCACAAGGTGGATGCCCCCTCGGGCACGGCATTGCGCATGGGCGAGGTGGTTGCCGCTGCGCTGGGCCGGGACCTGAATAGCTGCGCCGTCTACGGGCGGGAAGGGTATACCGGGGAACGCGACAGCAAGACCATCGGCTTCGAGACCATCAGGGCCGGTGATATCGTCGGCGATCACACGGTGCTGTTCGCCGGCAGTGGCGAGCGTGTGGAGATCACCCACAAGGCCTCGAGCCGCATGACCTTTGCCAATGGCGCCCTGCGGGCCGCGGCCTGGTTGATGCAACGGGACGCCGGGCTGTACGACATGCAGGACGTGCTGGGTCTGAAATGAGGATGCCGTAGACAACCGCGGCCACCATCCAGTACAATTCACCGCATTATTTGGTGGTTTAGCCGGTAGTCAATAAACGGGAAGGTTCCTTGGGAACCCTCCCGTTTTCTACGTAAGACGCGGAGGTCCTGTTGAAGAAAGCGGCCCTGTTGGCCCTTGCAGACGGAAGTCTCTTCCGGGGCACCGCTATTGGTATTGACGGGCAGGTAAGCGCTGAGGTGGTTTTCAACACCGCCATGACGGGTTACCAGGAAATCCTTACTGACCCCTCTTACGCACAGCAAATCGTCACTCTGACCTACCCGCATATCGGCAACGTCGGGACCAACCCGGAAGACGAGGAGGCCGCGGAGATTCATTGTGCCGGCCTGGTTATTCGCGACCTGCCACTGCTGGCCAGCAGCTGGCGCAGCCAGTCATCCCTGCGGGATTATCTTGAAGCGCGAAGTGTCATCGGCATCGCTGACATCGACACACGCCGCCTGACCCGTATTCTGCGCGACAAGGGTGCACAGGCCGGCTGCATCATGGCCGGTGATGCGCTTGACGAACAGGCCGCTGTGGCACAGGCCCGTGCGTTCCCGGGACTGCAGGGCATGGACCTGGCGAAGGTGGTAACGACTGCAGAATCCTATCCCTGGCTGCAGGGCACCTGGTCGCTGGCTAACGGCTTGCCGGACGCGGCCAGCGCCGGAGAGTTGCCGTTGCACGTGGTTGCCTATGATTTCGGGGTGAAACGCAATATTCTGCGCATGCTGGCCGATCGCGGCTGCCGCCTCACCGTGGTGCCGGCAACGACGCCTGCGAGTGAGGTGCTGGCGCTGCAACCGGACGGTGTGTTTCTGTCCAATGGCCCCGGCGACCCGGAGCCGTGCGTGTATGCCATTGACGCGATTCGGGAATTGCTCGGCAGCGGGCTGCCGATCTTCGGCATTTGCCTGGGTCACCAGCTGCTGGCGCTGGCCAGCGGTGCGCGTACGGTGAAGATGAAGTTCGGTCATCACGGCGCCAATCACCCGGTGCAGGACCTGGCGAGCGGGCAGGTCATGATCACCAGCCAGAATCACGGTTTTGCCGTCGATGACGCCAGCCTGCCACAGAACCTGGTGGCCACACACCGTTCCCTGTTTGACGGCTCGTTGCAGGGCGTGTCGCGCACGGATTGCAGCGCATTCAGCTTCCAGGGCCACCCGGAGGCGAGTCCCGGTCCGCATGACGTGGCGCCGTTGTTTGACCGTTTTATTCGTTTGATGCAGAACTAGCCACAGGGGACACAGATACCAGAGAGATATACAAAAGCATGAATATTCTCGCCAAGACGCAAAGACGCCAGGAAATCAGGAAATAAATTATTAAAAATGATTTTCTTTGCGGCTTTGCGAGCAACATTCTTTTTTGTAGTCAGTGGTAATTATTAATAATGCCAAAAAGAACCGACATCAACAGTATCCTGATTATCGGCGCGGGCCCGATCGTGATCGGTCAGGCGTGCGAGTTCGACTATTCGGGCGCGCAGGCCTGCAAGGCGCTGCGTGAGGAAGGCTACCGCGTGGTGCTGGTGAACTCCAACCCGGCCACCATCATGACCGATCCGGACATGGCGGATGCGGTCTATATTGAGCCGGTGCACTGGCAGACCGTGGTGCACATCATCGAAAAAGAACGCCCGGATGCGCTGCTGCCGACCATGGGCGGACAGACCGCGCTGAACTGTGCACTCGACCTGGTACGGGAAGGCGTGCTGGAGAAATTCGGCGTGGAGCTGATCGGCGCCAGCCGCGAGGCCATCGACATGGCCGAGGACCGCGGCCTGTTTCGAGATGCCATGACCGAGATCGGCCTGAGCACGCCACGGGCAACCGTGGTGCACAGCATGGAGGAGGCTAATCAGGCGCACGCCTCGATCGGCTTTCCGGTCATCATCCGGCCGTCTTTCACCATGGGTGGCAGTGGCGGCGGTATCGCCTACAACAGGGAAGAGTTCGTCAATATCTGCGAGCACGGACTGGACCTGTCGCCGACCAGCGAGGTGTTGCTGGAAGAATCCATCCTCGGCTGGAAAGAATTCGAGATGGAGGTGGTGCGCGACAGGAATGACAACTGCATCATTATCTGTTCCATCGAGAATCTCGATCCCATGGGGGTACATACCGGTGACTCCATCACCGTAGCACCGGCGCAGACCCTGACAGACAAGGAATACCAGTTGATGCGCAATGCCTCGCTTGCGGTGCTGCGCAAGATCGGCGTGGAGACCGGTGGCTCCAACGTGCAGTTCGCGATCAATCCCGAAGACGGTCGCATGATCGTTATCGAGATGAACCCGCGCGTGTCGCGTTCCTCGGCGCTGGCCTCCAAGGCGACCGGTTTCCCCATTGCCAAGGTAGCCGCGAAGCTGGCCGTCGGTTTTACCCTGGACGAACTGCAGAACGAGATTACCGGTGGTGCCACGCCGGCCTCTTTCGAGCCGAGCATCGACTACGTCGTTACCAAGGTGCCGCGCTTTACCTTTGAAAAATTTCCGCAGGCCGAACGGGTACTGGGCACGCAAATGAAATCCGTCGGCGAGGTGATGGCCATTGGCCGCACCTTCCAGGAATCCCTGCAGAAGGCCCTGCGCGGTCTGGAGACCGGTGTCGACGGGCTGGACGAGATTGTTGATCTGTCCGTCGAGGGAGCGCAGCGTGAATTGATAAAAGAGTTGCGTATCTCGCGCCCGGAACGCCTCTGGAATGTTGCTGACGGCTTTCGCGCCGGGCTGACAGCGGAGGAGCTGTTTGAACTGACGGCAATCGATCCCTGGTTCCTGGCGCAAATCGGTGATCTGGTGGCCGAGGAGAACAGCTTGCGTTCGCTGGGTGTCGAGG
>JBATFE010000408.1:0-1861 GCA_049664445.1 Gammaproteobacteria bacterium | reverse complement strand
TCACAGCCATATATAAGGATGTCGGCCTGCTCGGTTAATGCATTGCCCCAGGTTGTGAGCTGTGCGCTGTATTGATCAAGATTGTCGGAAGAGAGCAGGGTATTGCCAAGGCGCAGCAGTCCGTCATCACCGTGTGAAACAATGTGGATGCTGGTCAGGCCTTCGCGGCCATCGAGAGCCTCGCTGATTTGTTCGACGCCGTCGCGGCCCGCTTCGAGGACAATCACTTCGGTGTCCTCGGCAAGGCCCTGGATCAGGACTTCCTGTTCAGGGACCGAGGCGTCTATGAAGACCAGTGTATTGCCACTGCGCTCGGCAGGTGGCACGTAGGATTCGAACAGGTCGAGAATGTCCGACTGCTCGTCCTGCTGTGTGTCAGTCTGGGAATCCGTGGTCTGGGAAGAATCGGCGGTGTCCTGGGTGGCATCGACTGCCGTTACCAGAGCTGCCGCATCGAACATCAGTCGCGGCTCAAGGGCGAGCATGTGGCTGCGGGGTTGCAGATTGCTACGCGGCTGTTTATTGCCTTCAGCCGATGGCGCTTGTTTTGCCGTCATCACTTCGCGGGCACGAAGTAAGCGCTTAATACGATTCCATAGCATCTACAACGTCCCCAACACTAAAAAGTAGTAAAAACATACTATTGCAATGAGTTTCTCAAGAAATGTCTTGTTGTTCTTGTTGCCGGTCTAGAGTCCTGGGATCCTTAGGTCCGGAGTATTGACTATCAGATATTTATTACCTAAATCAATAAGTTGAGCGCGTAGCTACTTCTACTGATTAAACCAAGTCCAGAAGTATGCCTGTTACATTCTAGCTGAATAGACTAGTGCCACAATACGGGAATGTACTTACATGATACGCCACGTGACTAAAATCACGGAATTTATTTTAAATTTCTGATACTCACCACAAGTGTTGCATATAGTAAAAAATATAATATAAACAATAAGAAAAATTTATTAGTTACAGTGTTAGATGATAACTAAGGCATAAATAATACAAGCGATTGTCAGGGTGGGTGTAGTGGCCATAAGTCGGATATGACGATGAACACCATCCCGTTGTCCTTATTAAGGGTGAGGGGGCGCAATTAGCGGTTTAATCATCTGACCGGCTGATGGTACAGTCGCCCGGAACAATTCTCAGTCAAAACGATTACTTATCGCGATGGTGCTTACTTTAAAGTTATTCAGGACAGGCACCGGAAACCGCTATGGCGCGTAAATCCAGCCGTCACTTTCTCTTTCCGGCACTCACCGGGCTGTTGCTGACGGTCTTTGCCATCACGGTCAAGGTTGCCGATGTCCCGGTGCTCAGCGATCTGGATCAGCGCCTGGAGTGGCTCGCTTACGATTTGCGCCTGCGCCTGTTTATTCCTGACGAGATCGAGCTGGATCCACGTATCGTAATCGTTGACATTGATGAGAAAAGCCTGCGCCAGGAAGGTCGCTGGCCCTGGTCGCGTGCCACCATAGCCAAACTCACCGACCGTGTGTTCGAGCACGGTGCCTCGATACTGGCGATGGACGTGGTGTACGCCGAGGAATTTCGCAGCCCGGTGGAGGACTGGCTGGATTTTGTTGATGACGAGACGCGTGATGCGCTGCTTGAGAATATTCCGCTGGAAACACTGTTCAAGAGCCAGGACCAGGTGCTGGCCGAAAGTTTCATCGACCGTGATGTGATCATGGGTTTCACTTTCACCAATGATAGCGGTCCACCCAAGGGTCAGTTGCCCGAACCACTACCGTTCCCTGAAGCGTTTACTGAAGAACTGATTATTCCCGAGATCGGTTCCTATGTCGCCAATATCGAACTGTTGCAGCAGAGTGCCAGTGGTGGCGGATTCTTTTCGATT
>JBATFE010000407.1:0-1737 GCA_049664445.1 Gammaproteobacteria bacterium | reverse complement strand
ACATGCAAGTGGTTGTTTCATGGTGCACGGAGTGCACCCTGCAGGCATTGCTCTATATGAATGCGGTGATGCTGTAAATTAACCAGAGCGTCCCTGGCTTCTGTCTGCTGATGACCATGTCGTGTAGGGATTGGCTATCAGGCTTGCATTGTAATAGCGTGGATCGCCGGTCACTTCCTTGCCGACCCAGTCAGGCAAAACGATGGCCTGGTGTTCCTCGTCAAGTTCCACCTCGGCAATGATCAGACCTGCATTATCGCCATCGAATTCATCGATTTCCCAGATCAGGCCCTGGTGCTCAACCCGGTAACGTGTTTTCTCTATCAAGGGGCGCTTGCACAGGCTGTCCAGCATCTCGCTGGCATCCGCAGCCGGTATCTCATATTCGTACTCGGTTCGCGCGGCGCCGACAGCGATCCCCTTGATAGTAAGATAGCCTTTATCCCGAATCAGCCTGACACGAACGCTGCGCCCCGGTTCCGTGGAGAGGTAACCCTGTCGGCACGGGATACCGCTTCCGAGGGTACGCCAGCCCTCTCCCCTGAGCAGGAATTTTCGTTCAATTTCCAGAGGCATCAGTGCAGGTACCGTTCATCAGCAGGTTCCGGTGGAAAATGCTTCATTAATACTCCGATAACAAGATCCAGGGCGGCACGCACGCTGTCCTCGAGGTACCAGTTTTCAATAATGGCGATGCCGGCCCTGTCTGCTTCATCCAGCAACCAGGATTGCAGTTCCCAGATGTCATCCAGTTTTTCCAGGTAGTGCGCGGCCCGGCGTTTGTGTTTTTCACGTCCGCGTCGTTCAAGCTGTTTCTTCAACGAATCCTTTTTCATGGTAGCAAGCTTGATTGGGATGATGATAGCCTCGTGTTTCTTCACTTCCAGGTTCAATTCTGTCGGTACTACATGAACGCCTTCCAGGATCAGGTGGTGCCGATCCTTGATGGCGCGGCCTATGGTTGCGTCCAGCGCCAGTTTCATCGCGGAAAACTGGGCAAGGAAACCGTTGATGACCGGATTTTCAATGGCCGGCTTGTTACCGTCGACAGAACCCGGCAGACCGCGCCAGGCCTCGAAGCTCGAATATTGCAGGGTAGGCAGCATTTGCGGCGAAAGGTAGGAGCGTATGATCTCGCGCATCATGTCGGTGGACTGGTGACGCGAAATATCCAGCCGATAGGCCAGTTCGGATGACAGCGTGCTCTTGCCGCTGCCGGTGGCACCGCCAATCAATATAATCAGGGGAATGCCGCTGTTCTCGAAGCGCCGCCATGACAGATAACGATTGGCCGCTTGCGGCGAACAGTGTTCATGCAGACAGCGGTAGATAACCCGCCGCAGGGCCTTGTGGTCAATTTCGAGATGGCCTGTTTTTCTCAAATTAGCCAGCACCCTCGTCGCGCCCTGCATCGCCATCTCTGGCGAGATAGCACAGGTTTCCAGTGAATGCGCCAGTATGCCAACCGAAAACGGCACACTGCGTGCCGGTGTGTGCACGATCAGACCGGCGTTGTCGCGGGATTCGGTCTCGTAGTGCCGGCGTTTATCGCTACCGTGCCGTTTTTCCAGCAGCACCGCTACCCTGCCCTTGAGTTCAGTGCTGCTGATCTCCCGTTTGTTCTGCAGCTCATTTCTTACTGCCTGTGCCAGATCATAGGCCTCTTCAAAGACAATACCGGCGTTAACCAGCGACTGTACCAGGATGCCGCGCAGAAAAGGCGTCCGGTCTCCGTCA
>JBATFE010000406.1:0-1989 GCA_049664445.1 Gammaproteobacteria bacterium | reverse complement strand
AAATCCCGCCGGCGGCGGGACGGAACGGCATCTTCCTTGTATCTGCAGCAACATCGCCAGAGGCGAGCGAGCCTCGACAATCACTCAATTTAGGTTTAAGAAAGGATGCTTCAGGCTGAAAGTCAGCCAAACATGTAAAAGCCAAGCGCCTTGTCGGAGGGGTTAGAGGGGTGCATGGAGAGGAAGGCGACGCCCAGCTCGGCCTTGTCTATTTTCTTGATTACGACTTCCTTCTTGACCAGAGAATGGTTGGCATCATCGAGGTTGAATTCGATCATCAACTTGTCTCCGATGGCAAACGCCCCTTTGTCATTCAATTTGATTTTCAAACCGGTGCGGGATAGATCAACCACCTTCATATACCCTTTACCCCGCAACCGCCCGTTAACCAAGTGGGTATAGGTGCCGGGCAGATTCACCGTTTTGCGGTATTGCCGCCGCCTTTCAATGGTTGCCGGGTATTTATGTCCGCAGCGTTTACAGGTGACCCGCACTTTTACGGCTTTTTCCAGTTCTTTGTGTTCGGAAAGGCTGACAACGCGAGGGTGCTGGCACTCGGGGCAGGTGAAGGTGACCATCTGGTTACTGGCTATGTATACTTTCTGGGGCATGCGAATTCCAGAATGACAGTAAGTCTATGCGTTGTTAACAAGTTATAATTATAAGCTAAAACTGATTAAAAATCAAACGTCTTCCAGTAAGTCACAAGGGATCTGAGTATATCTTACCCACGGGCCAATTGCGGATATCCATAGCCTCGCCTGTCCGTGGTGATCCGTCAACCTTTGTAATTCGAGGCTCGCGGTCTATCGAATACCCAATTGCTGCATAGTGCCCTGAATTGAAAGTCATTATTTGGTGACATATCCGGGTAATACCACTGCAATACGCGCCGTAAACAGCAGGCAACAATGTTGACAGATACTAAAAAGTATTATAAATTATATCTGTGAGTTGCGCTCAATTCATGTCTCAAGCCACCGGAGACCTAACGATAAAGGATTCGCTCCATGAAAGACGCTGATCAGAGAGGAGATTCACACAGCATCATTCCAACGCTTTTCAGTGCGATCGAGAACCTGAATGAGGAGCAGCAGCTGGCACTGTTGAGGCAACTTCTCAAAGGCCGCTTGAAAACTCAATTGTTCAAAGCCATCATCGATCTATCCGAAGTTCAGCAGCTCAACCTCTTGAAACGGCTTGAAAACTTGCCGACACACGATCTGCCGGTCAAGACCTTGAGCCTTGACGATGACCAGTCCTCCATGCGCGAACATACACGCAGAAACTGTCTATTGAATGTTGTCTATACGACCGGCGGACAAGAGTACAAAGACTACATTCTCAACATCAGCACCGTTGGCGTTTTTATCGAAACAGACGCACCCTTCTCTGTCGGCCAGGACATGGGCTTGACATTCAAGCTCCCGAATTATCAACAACCGCTGACGTTAGAGGCCAGTGTAGCCTGGACTGGAAACAAAGGTGTCGGCATCAAGTTTACGAACCTGTCACCTTACCAGGAAGAGATCATCCGTTCTTATATCGAAAAGGAGGAACCTGAATAACTTCCGCAATTACCCGCCCGATTTCGCCCAACCTCTCAATATTATTCTGTATAATTCCGTAATGATTGCGAATTACTTGCGTTAACAGCGCTGAAATGATAAAATTGTCCCTAAAGTCAAAGGCCGTTTTGTCGCCGTACTGTTTATATATTTTATCACAGGGCCATCGAATTCGCCCGGAACTTCTCATCAAAAGGATAAGATATGGATCTCATTTATACCTCAATGTGTGCGCTGGCACTTCTCGGGGCCATTATTTTACTGTTCGTGGTGTTGATTAAATCATTCAAAGAAGGCGGAGCGCTCACAGGCCTTCTGGGACTTGTGACCGGCGGGCTTTACACCTACGTGTGGGGATGGCTCAAGTCGAAGCAACTTCAGTTAATGAAGCCGATGCTGTTGTGGTCGGTCTGTATGCTTC
>JBATFE010000405.1:0-2164 GCA_049664445.1 Gammaproteobacteria bacterium | reverse complement strand
GTACCACCACCGGGCCCGAGATCATGAACTGCACCAGGTCATTGTAAAAAGGACGTTCGGCGTGCACGGCGTAGAACCCTTCTGCCTGTTCCTTGCTGAGATGCAGCATTTTTGATGCAATGACCTGCAGGCCGTTGTTTTCAAAACGACTTATGATCTCGCCAATCACATTCTTGGCGACGGCATCCGGTTTAATTATGGAAAAGGTCCGCTCAATTGCCATGTACTACTCCATCAATAATCTATAGAAACAAGAAACCCGCCAGAAAACGGGAGCTTAGTGAATAAATTCAAGCGGGTAGTTTAAGCGGATGGCGGGCGAGTGGCAATGATGGCGGGGTTAATAATATGCCGCTGTCAGAATGGTTAATCCCCGTCACCCGCTTATGCCCCCGCAGAACAGGAAATGCCTTTTCTTTAGACGCCTGTTTCCCGGGTATTCAATGCCATAACAGGAGTAAGGATAACAAATCAAGCAGTTATCGTGGTTTTCTGCCTGCACACCCACTACTGGCGGGCAACTTGATTTTGAGACAGGGGCAATGTCACGGCCATGAGTCTGATGGGTATGAAGACAGCCTCATCAGTTGTTCACTCGTACAAGCCGGGTATCACGCCATTATCACTGGTATATACAAAGGGGTGATAGATTTCTTTTTCGTAGTAATTTGTTGTGTTTCCCTCAACAGGGATCAGTTCCTCAGTATATGCCAGGCTGTATTCCGAATCCATTACCGGTTGACCCGACGAGAGTCCCGGTCCCGGCGTCACCTCAAACAGGTAGGCCTGATAGTTCGGATACCTGGGGTAGCGCACATAAAATGACTGGTTGAATAACTCAAGCGCGACCTGGCTATACACCTTGTTATTACCGAGATAGACGAGTGAGGTCACCTTCGGGGCATTACTGGTGTAAGACGGCCTGTCAGTCGGCGCAGGCACTTCGCCTGCCGGGTTCCACGTGGCACCCCGATCACCTGAAATATAGAAGTCATTACTGTAATCAGCACCCTCATACGAGACATAGTTAATCAGGAGCCGATCGAAGCCCAGATATACAAGGTTGTAATTGACCTTTTCATGGTCAGCCGGATCCAGCCGTGTCACCGACCCGTCAAAGGCAACCGTGTTCACCCTTGGCCACGTCATGCCCCCGTCGTCTGATCTGAACACGCCGATCTTGAAGCCCCCGACACCCGTGTCTTCATAGACACCGATAAAGGCATAGGCCTGCTCCTGTGTCTCGCCTTCCGCTGTCGGGACGGCAAGTGTATTGCCCGTGCGTCCCAGATAGATGATGCCTCTTGGCAAGTAAACGCCGGTGATTGCACTTCCAGTCGTCCATGAAAGACCCGAATCATCTGAATGATAAACAGTAAAATCACCATAGTGGCCGTTGGTTTTAACCGCACCCGGCGATACATTGAGCTTGATAAGACGACCGCCACCGGTGAAGGCCTTGGTGTTATGTGTCACGTAATATTCGCCATCAGGTGCCTTCATGGGTGCTGCATCCGGTGTAACCGTCCAGGTCCGCCCCATATCATGAGAGCGGTAGTCAATCGGCAGGCCGGCAGCATCAACGCCCGAACCCAGCAGTTGCTGGTCACCCAGGTAGGTCAAATAGAAGATCGAATGGCCGTTTGCAGGATTCTCTTCGTCGGACACGCTTGCGCCTGTCTTCCATTGCTCGCCAAGGTCTTCTGACAGAAGCGGTGTGAACGTATCAGGTGTGGCCTGATCGTCATTCAGGAACGTCATCAAACCGCCTGAGCTGAATACCGATGTCGCGATGCCCTCTTCCTGTCCGATGATGCCCTTGTACACAACAACCAGTGGTGAATATTCAGTCTGACTGACATCCACACCGGGTTTGTCGACAACAAAGGAAATTGCAGAGTCACCCGGTTCCGTTATCTGTACCGGCATGTCAACCAGAAGGTCTGCGACACCTGAGCTTACAACGGGATCTGTGCCGCCTGAGTAGAGTGCCTGAGAGATTGGCAATTGGACACGTGAACCGTCTGTCGTGGTGTAGTAAAAGCTGAAGGTTCCACCGGTGTGGAATGGAATTCCGGTGTTCTCATCCGGCCATTTCGAGGTATTTTCGACGATCACACGCAGGTGGGTTGAATCTTCTTCCGTCACCGATCTTATCTTCAAA
>JBATFE010000404.1:0-1515 GCA_049664445.1 Gammaproteobacteria bacterium | reverse complement strand
TATCTCGGACTTGCACCTGGATCCCGAGCGTCCGGCAATTACGGAACTGGTCCTTGATTTTCTTGCCAACCGGGCGGTCAGGTCGGAGGCCCTCTATATTCTCGGCGATCTGTTTGAGGCCTGGATTGGTGATGATGATACGGGCCCGATGAACGATGCCGTGTGTGATGGCCTGAGGGCGTGCAAGGAGGCAGGCACACCGGTGTTTGTTATGCATGGTAACCGTGATTTTCTGCTCGGTGCTGCTTTCGCCACACGCAGTGCTTGCACCCTGCTGGATGATCCAGGCTGCATCGAGTTGTACGGCACCCCTACCCTGCTGATGCACGGTGATCTGTTGTGTACAGACGATACCGGGTATATGACCTTCCGTGACATGGTGCGCAATCCCGGCTGGCAGGAAGCGCTGCTGTCGAAGCCGCTGGAGGAACGACGGCGCATGGCGCAGGACATGCGTGCCAGCAGCCGTGAACAGACCAGCGGTAAAGCGGAATCAATTATGGATGTAAACCGTGAGGCCGTTGAACGCATCATGACAGAGAATAATGTCCAGCGCCTGATTCACGGGCATACGCATCGTCCTGCGATTCACGACCTGAAAGTAGCCGGTCATCCGGCGCAGCGGATAGTCCTTGGCGACTGGTATGAGCAAGGCAGTGTTCTGGTCTGCTCACCTGCAGGGTGTGAGTTACAGGGGCTTGCGACGGGGCTCGTTAACTAAACATTTACTGCACCAGCTGGACGCTTGCATAGTCGTCCGGTACCTCAAACAGCGCAGCAGAGACCGTTTCGCCGGTACGAAAATCAGTTAATGAGCTGTAATAGCCGGATTCGTCCCATAACTGCACCGGCAGTCCATGGCGGTAATGCCGTCCGGAAGCATATGCATAGCGTGACAGGAAACAGGGTGTCTGCATCGCTTCAGGCATGGACTGCATGTTAGCCAGCTGCCTTTCACCCAGTGCCGTTGCATACTCGGTCATACCCGCGACTGCCTCGCCCATTAGCCCGGCAACCGAAACGGCCTGGTAGCAAGGGGTTCCATTTGCGAGGTATTCCACATGTTGCGGTTGTTTGCCGGCAATGGTTGGCGCGTCATTGTCCACGATGCGTTCTTCAGTCAACGATAAATCCGCGGGCATCGCCTCGCTGACCGGAAGATTCTCGATGACGAGAATGCTGGCACTCTCATGCGTCACGCTGAAGAGGGTGCGCGAACGACGATCAAGCAACGCGTAGTCGCTCTCGTCATAGCCATCGTCGAAGCGAACATAATCAGGACTCACCAGTATTCTCACCGGATAAGTGTCGATACCGGCCTCGCGTTCCATATAGGTAAGTATGCTGACGCCTGTTGCCATGTCAGTCTGCACAGCGGGTGGCGCCTCTGTCTGGCTGCATGCCGTCCCCAGCAGGGCCATTAACAGGCCCGGCAACAAACAGTCACGGGAACTTTTTTTCGCTGGTTTGATCATGAAGTATTCCTTAAAACGGCCTGGTTGCCAGTCTAGCAGC
>JBATFE010000403.1:0-5254 GCA_049664445.1 Gammaproteobacteria bacterium | reverse complement strand
CGCCCCCCATGACCTTTTCCCTGACCTGCGCCAGGCGCTCATCAAGCATCACCTCGCCACTGCGGATCCATTGCTGCAGGCGGCTGCGCGAATACTCGCTGACCAGCTCCGCCAGCGCCTGGTCCAGACGCCGGCCGCGCATTTCCCCGGGAATGGTCAGCTCAAGCTGTACATGTTGAGGCATTATTGATTCAACTTTGGGTTATACTTTCGCGGCCTGCAGCTGCAGCCCCGTTAACATCGAATGATTTTGACACATTAAGCCCATGCGTTTGTCGAGTTTTTTACTGGCGGTATTCATTCTGTCCATGTCCGGTTGCTCCTGGTTCAAGGATGCGGTCGACGAAACCTCGGACTGGTCTGCCAACCAGCTGTATTCCGAGGCCAAGGAAAAACTGGCCGAGAAGAATTACGAAAAGGCCATCGAGTATTTCGAAATCCTGCAGGCACGCTACCCCTTTGGCCGCTATGCGCAGCAGGCGGAACTTGAAATCGCCTATGCCTACTACAAGTACGAGGAACCCGACCTGGCCATCGCGGCTGCCGACCGTTTCATCAAGATCTATCCGCGCCACCCCAACGTCGACTATGCCTGGTATCTCAAGGGGCTGACAAATTATAACCGCGGCAAGTCAATCGTCGGAAAATACCTGCCCCAGGAACCGGCCGAGCGCGACACCTTTACCATGCGTGCCGCCTACGACGATTTCACTCAGCTGATCAAACTCTACCCGAACAGTATCTATGCCATCGACTCTGCACAGCGCATTGTGTATCTGCGCAACAATATGGCCGAATACGAAATTCATGTTGCCGATTACTACATGCGGCGCAAGGCCTATGTCGCGGCAGCCAACCGCGGCGAGTATGTCGTTGAAAATTACCAGCGCACACCGGCCGTTCCCGATGCCCTGGTGATCATGACCCGCGCCTACCGTAAACTGGGTATTGATGATCTGGCGGATGATTCCCTGCGGGTACTGCGCCTCAACTACCCGGACCGCCCAGAAATTGCCTGGCTGGAGGATCCGCGTGGTTACGAGGCCGCTCAGAAAGGTTCGCGATCATGGAAATTCTGGTAGCCTGAGGTGATCGGATAACGCCGGTCACGTCCGAAGGCCCGTTGCGTAATCTTTATCCCCGGCGGCGCCTGCCGGCGCTTGTACTCGTTGCGTTCAACCAGCCTCGCGACACGCTTCACCACCGCCGCATCAAAACCCGCGGCAATGATTTGTTCGATACTCTCGTCCTGCTCGATATAGCGTTCCAGCAAGGGATCGAGCACCTCGTAGGGCGGCAGGCTGTCAATATCCTTCTGGTCGGGCGCCAGTTCAGCCGAGGGAGGACGCTCCAGTACCCGTTGCGGGATGACGGCTCCCAGGCTGTTGCGGTATTCACACAATCTGTAAACGAGCAGTTTCGGCACATCCTTGATCGGCGCAAAACCGCCGGCCATGTCACCGTAGAGCGTGGCATAACCCACTGACATCTCGCTCTTGTTCCCGGTTGTCAGCAGTATCTTGCCTTTTTTGTTGGAGATCGCCATGAGGATGATACCGCGGCAGCGTGCCTGAATGTTTTCTTCCGTGGTATCGGCATGCAGCCCGGCAAAGGTGTCTTCCAGCAACTCGAGAAAACTGCTGAAAGGCGCCTCGATAGGTAGCACATGGTATGCCACCGCCAGGGCTTCTGCCTGGGCACGTGCATCCTCCAGGCTCATGTCCGCGGTATAGCGCGACGGCATCATGACCGCCTCGACACGTTCCGCACCGATGGCATCCACCGCCAGTGCCAGCGTCAATGCAGAATCCACACCGCCGGACAGGCCCAGCACCGCCCCGTCAAAATGGTTCTTGTGGATATAGTCGCGCACGCCCAGTACCAGCACCTGGTAGATGGCCGCGACATCCGGCAGGCGGGGCTGGCACTCTCCCGGCAGCGGTGTAACACCATCATTAATCTGAAAATCCACCGGGTACAAACCGCTCTCACAAACCGGCGCATGCTGCATCACCACGCCGTCACTGTTAACCACAAACGAATTGCCATCAAAGACCAGTTCATCCTGCCCGCCAACCAGGTTGACATAGATAATGGGTAAACCTGTCTGTTTTGAGCGCAATGCCAGCAATTGCTCGCGTTCAGCAAGCTTGCCGGTATGAAACGGAGAGGCATTGATATTGATCAGCAGCCGTGCGCCGGCAGCGGCGGCCTGGCGTGCCGGCCCGGTTTCCCAGATGTCTTCGCAGACGGTAATGCCTACGGGTATATTCCTGATGTCTACGATGCATGGCGCGGAACCCGGCCTGAAGTAACGCTGTTCATCGAACACGCTGTAATTGGGAAGGTACTGCTTGCGGTAAAGGGTGATCCTGCCCTCCTGGAACACGCCGGCCACATTGTACAAACCGTCCGGCTGTTTCAGCGGGTAACCCATAATCGCGGTAATGCCGCAGATCTCCTGGCGCAGCGATTCGACAGCGGCATCGACATGCTCGATGAAGTGTGGCCGCAGCAGCAGGTCCTCCGGGGGATAGCCGGTCAGCGCCAGCTCAGGGAAGACAATGGCATCTGCAGACATTTTGTCCCGTGCATGCATGCAGGCCGTGAGTATTTGATGGGCATTGGCATAGATATCACCCACCACGTAATTCTGCTGTGCCATGACGACACGAAGATCGGCCTGTGTATTGCGGGTCACGTTACTAACCGGCGTCCATGCAGAAATAAAAATTCCCCCCGGGACGCCAGGATCGCAAGGTTATAATTGACTGTTATCGTGTGCATGTTGAAATTCTTTGCTGGCGTCCTGGCGTGAGAAACGGCAGCGTTTGCGGCTAGAAACTACATGACAGACTGTACGCCTGCCCCGATCTCCGCCGGGGAACGCACCACCTTCACAGCGGCTGCCTGCAGTGCACTGATCTTGGCCTCAGCCGTTCCCTGGCTGCCACTGATAATCGCACCCGCGTGACCCATGCGTTTGCCGGGCGGTGCGGTCACGCCGGCGATGTAGGCAACCACCGGCTTGCTGACATGCTGCTCTATGAAATCAGCCGCCTGCTCTTCATCATTGCCGCCTATTTCACCAATCATGACAATCCCGTGCGTGTCATTGTCGGCTTCAAACAGACGCAGGCATTCGATAAAGCCCATGCCATGGATCGGGTCACCGCCGATACCGATGCAGGTGCTCTGGCCATAACCGCTGCGGCTGGTCTGGAACACGGCCTCGTAGGTCAGGGTGCCGGAGCGCGACACAATCCCGATGTGACCGGGCGTGTGCATCGGGCCGGGCATAATACCAATCTTGCAGGCGCCCGGCGTGATAATACCGGGGCAGTTCGGACCAATCAGCAACGAGCCGCTGTCACGCAACACCGCCTTGACGCGCAGCATATCGAGTACCGGGATGCCCTCGGTGATACACACGATCAGTTCAATGCCGGCCGCCGCTGCTTCGAGTATGGCATCGGCGGCAAACGCGGCCGGCACATAGATCATGGTTGCCTGCGCCCCGGTAGCCGCGACCGCTGCAGCCACGGTGTTGAACACCGGCAGGCCCAGATGCGTCTGTCCACCCTTGCCGGGAGTGACGCCGCCGACCAGACGCGTGCCATAGTCCAGCGCCTGTCGCGAATGAAAGGTCCCCTGTGTACCGGTAAATCCCTGGCAGATGACACGCGTGCCTGCATCAATGAGGATACTCATGTCGAATCACGCGCCTGCACGGACGCCACGACCCTGTCCGCCGCCTCGGTGAGGTCGCTGGCAGTCAAAACATCCAGGCTGGATTGATTGATCAGTGCCAGCCCGGCCTCCGCGTTGGTCCCCTCGAGACGCACCACCACCGGCACCGTCACATCCACCTCGTTAATCGCCTGCAAGATACCTTCCGCGATCAGGTCGCAACGCACAATACCGCCGAATATATTGATCAGTATCGCCTCGACCTGGGGATCGGAGAGTATCAGCTTGAAGGCCTCAGCTACCTTTTCGGCCGTCGCACCGCCACCGACATCGAGAAAGTTCGCCGGCATGCCACCGTGCAGCTTGATCAGGTCCATGGTCGCCATGGCGAGGCCGGCACCGTTTACCATACAGGCGATATTGCCCTGCAGGCGGATATAGTTCAGGCCATGCTGCCGGGCCGCATTCTCACGCGAGTCTTCCTGGCTGTTATCGCGCAAGCCGGCCAGTTGCGGGTGACGAAACAAGGCGTTGTCATCGAGGTCCAGCTTGGCATCCAGCGCCAGCAGTTCACCGCCAGCCGTGACCACCAGCGGATTGATTTCCAGCAGGCTGGCATCGCATTCCAGCACCAGCCGGTACGCCGCTGCGAGCAATCCGGAGAATGCATTCACCTGCTTGCCCTCCAGTCCCAGTGCAAACGCCAGGTTACGGCACTGGTAACCCTGCAGCCCGGCAGCAGGATTGACGGCTTCCGTCAGGATAGCGTCCGGGTTGCTGGCCGCGACCTCCTCGATGTCCATGCCACCGGCTGCCGATGCCATCAACACAATGCGTTCGCGGGCACGGTCCACCAGCATGCCGAAGTAGATTTCACGTGCGATGGCAACGGTTTGCTCCACCAGCACGCGACTGACGGGCAATCCTTCAGCATCTGTCTGCCGGGTGACCAGGCGCGAACCAAGCAGCGCGCTGACGGCATCGCGCAGGGTCTGCTCGTCTTCGACCCGTTTGACACCACCGCCCTTGCCGCGCCCGCCGGCATGTACCTGGGCCTTCACTACCCACGCCGACCCGTCCAGTGACCGGAGCAGCTCGGGAATATCATCCCGACGCTCGAGCATCTTCCCGGCAGGCACCGGAATCCCGTAATCCGAGAATAGACGTTTTGCCTGATATTCATGCAGGTGCATGGTGCGAGTGTGTCAAACTTGGACACTGTTTATCAAGTCATACATCCGCTGCACATCAAAAGGCGAAGTTAGGGTAATATGGCCGGCAATTTACATGACAGATGGACGTTGATCACGGATCCCCATGCGCACCCTTGTTATCATTATTGTTCTGGTATTGATTGTCATCATTGCAAAACGCCTGTTGCAAAAACCTCAAACACCCGCCAGGCGCAGCCAGAAAAACGAACGCATGGTGCAATGCGCCAGTTGCGGCATCTACATACCTGAACAGGAAGCGTTACAACGTGCCGGGCGTTACTACTGTTCACAGACACATCTGGATGAAGATCTGCACTAGCAACCACCGGCAACGTTAAGCCCCGTTACAC
>JBATFE010000402.1:0-6299 GCA_049664445.1 Gammaproteobacteria bacterium | reverse complement strand
TTCCGGCCTTGAATTCAACAAGGACTTTTTTGCAGGATACAGCCCGGAACGTATCAACCCGGGTGACAAGGAGCACCGCGTCAGCACAATCCTGAAAGTGACGTCCGGTTCTACACCCGAGGTCGGTGACTATGTTGATGCACTCTATGGCAGCATCATCATAGCCGGTACCCATCGTGCCAGCAGCATACGTGTCGCCGAGGCATCCAAGGTTATCGAGAACACACAACGTGACCTGAACATAGCATTGATCAATGAACTGGCCCTGATCTGTAACCAGATTGGCATTGATACAGAGGAAGTACTGGTAGCGGCAGGGACAAAATGGAACTTCCTGCCGTTTCGACCTGGTCTGGTTGGTGGCCATTGTATCGGTGTTGATCCCTACTACCTGACACACAAGGCCCAGGAACTCAGCTACCATCCGGAAGTCATCCTGGCCGGCAGGCGATTAAATGATGATATGGGAAAGTACATAACGCAGCAGGTAATCAAGTTAATGATGAATCACAAGATCCAGGTATCCGGTTCCCGGGTACTGGTGCTGGGACTGTCATTCAAGGAAAACTGTCCTGACCTGCGGAACTCACGCGTCATTGATATTGTCAACGAGCTTGCTAAATACGATGTCCTCGTCGACGTCCATGACCCGATGGTCGATGTTGATAACGCCCGCGATATATATAAAATTGAACTCGTTACTGACCCACAGCCGGGTGTATATGATGCGGTTATCATCGCTGTTGCCCATGATCAGTTAAGGGATCTCGGTGCAGAAAAGCTGAGGGCCTTCTGCAAGGCCGACGGGGTTTTATATGATGTCAAATACCTGTTACCCGCGGCTGCCGTGGATGGCCGGTTGTAGCTGACAAACGGGAAATCACAGGGGTACTGAAACTAATGAAAGTCCTGATTACCGGTTCAGCCGGTTTTATCGGATCGGCACTGTCACTGCGGCTGCTGGAACGTGGTGATGAAGTCATCGGTATTGACAGTCTCAATGACTATTATGATGTGGCGCTGAAGGAGGCCAGGCTTCAGCGTACAGCCGTTTATGACGACTTCACGGACTTGCGAGTCAGTATTGATGATCGCGTTGCCATGGCTGATATTTTCAGCAGGCACCGTCCTGAGCGGGTGGTGAACCTCGCCGCACAAGCCGGCGTTCGTTACTCAATTGAAAACCCGCTTGCGTACGTTGACACCAACCTGCTCGGGTTCGCCAATATTCTGGAAGGCTGTCGGCACAATGATGTGCAGCATCTTGTCTATGCGTCCAGCAGTTCGGTTTATGGATCGAATACCAGCATGCCGTTTTCAGTGCATGATAACGTCGACCATCCGGTAAGCCTGTATGCCGCCAGCAAGAAAGCCAATGAGTTGATGGCGCACACCTATAGTCACCTTTACCGTTTGCCGACAACCGGTTTGCGGTTTTTTACCGTCTATGGCCCGTGGGGTCGACCGGATATGGCCTATTTCAAGTTTACGCAGAATATCCTGGCCGGCAAGCCGATTGACGTGTTTAACAATGGTAATCACCAGCGTGACTTTACCTATATTGATGATATTGTCGAAGGCGTGGTGCGGGTGCTGGACAGGATCCCGCAACCGAATCCGGACTGGTCAGGCGACGCACCGGATCCCGCATCCAGCACAGCGCCATACCGTATCTACAATATCGGCAATAACCAGCCAGTGGAATTAATGCACTATATAGAAGTGCTGGAAGACTGCCTCGGCAAGAAGGCGGTGAAAAACATGCTGCCAATGCAGCCCGGTGATGTGCAGGCGACCTATGCCGATGTGGATGAGCTGGTGAGAGCCATTGATTACAAGCCGGCACTGTCTGTGGAGGAGGGCATGGCAAGGTTTGTCGACTGGTATCGCGACTATTACAAGGTGTAGGTAATCGTATATAACCTTATAAATTACAATAAAACAGCGCTATGACAGCTTGTCATAATATGCATCCATGAAACCGTCCACTGGATATAAGGGGTGTAGCCATCATGCAGGAGAATAGTTGCGGTGGCGAACCGTTTGCCTTGCGTGTCATCGGCGACACCATGGCGCCCGAGTTCGTTGATGGTTGCATCATAATCATCGATCCGTCCGGTGTCGTGAAAGACGGCTCGTATGTACTTGCGCGACACAATGACGAATATATCTTCAGACAGCTGGTGTTCGGTGAGGGTGTCTATTTTCTGCAGACGCTGCAAGAGGGACACGAGACCATCGAGATTCCCGATCTGGTAGCGGTTGAGGGTGTCATCATCCAGCAGGGTGCGCGGCGGCGGAAAGACCGCAAGCACTATAGCTGATTTCCTGTCAGCTGATATTGTCGTCTTTGCAGGAGCGGGCTGCTCCTGCACGTGTATCATGTTACTTCTTTGGGGGCTTCCTGGTCCGGACGCAGGCGCGTGGTAAAGTATTCATCCGCTTCCTCAACAGACACGACCTGTCCATCGGAATTAACCAGCGGTAACTCGTAGTCATTCCAGCCGCGTAAGCCGGTCTTCATGGAACTGACCCGTGTGTATCCCATCAGCTGCATGTTATAGGCGGCCAGCACGCTGCGGTTCCCCGAGCGGCAAACAACTACAATATCACGGTCGCGTGCCTCGACCAGTTCCCTGACGGTTTCCTCGTAATCGTATTCACAGGCTGTCTCAAGGATGCCTCGCGGCACATGCAATGAGTCCGCTATGTGCATGGCAGCGAACTCGCTTTCCTCACGCACATCGAGGATCATCGGTGCCGCGCCCTGGTTAATGCGTTCCTCGACATCCCAGGGAAAAACTTCCTGCACTGCATGTTGCAGATCTCTGACAAGTTCCGCAAAGGTCTTCATGGGCTTGTCTTACATCGTGCTGTTCTGGCCGTTGCCACGGCTGGATGTGCGTAGCCCGTGTTCAACGGCAATGACCGCAGCCTCAACACGGGAATGTACCCCCAGCTTGCGAAGGATCGACTTCACATGCAGCTTGACGGTACCGTCGGAGATACCCAGATTGCGGGCAATGACCTTGTTGCTTTGTCCCTCGGCCAGCAGGGCGAGGATTTCATTTTCACGCGGTGTCAGCTTGGCGAAGGGACTTTCCTCGGCCGGTGCAATGCTGTCACCCTGAACGACACGTGCAAGCACCGGCGCGAGGTCGGGTGCAACCACGGTCTTGCCTGCAACAATGTCACGCAGTGCCACTACCAACTGGTCCGGTTCCATGTCCTTGAGCAGGTAGCCCTGTGCACCGCTGCGCAGTGATTCCACCAGGTCACGTTCGTCGCTGCTGGTGGTCAACATGGCCACCGGGTTGCTGAAACCGTTCTTGCGCAGCTGCCGCAGGACATCCATGCCATCCATTTCCGGCATGCGCATGTCCAGCAACACCACGTCCGGCTCCAGTTCTATCGCCAGGCGCAGGCCTTCCTGACCGCTGCCAACGGCGGCGACAATGTTAATGTCCCGACGGCTTAGCAGGCCTTCCAGTCCTTCACGGAACAGGGTGTGATCATCGCCCAGCAGGATATTCAGGCTCATGTTTGTTTATGCCCGATCTCGGGTTGTTTGAGTTCCAGTACTATTCGAGTGCCTTCACCGGGTTCGCTTTCGACTCGCAGTTCGCCACCCAGTCGGGATGCCCGCTCCCGCATGATCGTGAGACCGATGTGTTCACCGGGTGAGCCATAGACCTGGTCATTGATGCCAATGCCGTCGTCTTCAATAAGTATATGGCATTTTCCCTGCAGTCCGTCCCGCAGCATGATGCGAACGGTCTTGGCCTCACTGTGCTTCCTGATGTTCCAGAGTGCTTCCTGAATTATACGCAGGATCTGGGTCTCATTCTCCCTTGTCAGTGAGGTATTGCACCATTCTTTTTGCAAAAAGGTCTTGATCCCGGTTTCGCTGCGGAATTGACTGACGATTTTCTCGATGGCATCCAGCAGGTTCTGGTTATGGGTCGGAGCACTAAAGTTGGCAATCAGTTCACGCAGCTCGGTATTGGCCTCGTCGAGGCTGTTTTCAATTTGCTCAAGTTTTTGCCAGGTGGTGGATTCATCCCCCTGGTGCAGCGTCTCGTCCAGAACCCTGACCTGGAAACGCAGGCTGGCAAGTGTCTGCGCCAGCGAGTCATGCAGTTCATGTGCAATCCGGGTACGCTCGTCCTTGATAAGGTGTTGCTGGCTGAGCTCCTCGTTACGCGATTTCTCGATGGCAATGCTGAGATGATGGGCAATGCTGGTCAACAGCGGCTTGATCGTGTCTATGGATTCGATCAGCGAGGCATCAAGAAACAGGTTGATAATGCCCGTCACCAGACCACGGTAGCGCATCGGAACCGCGACCATACCGGTGTTCCTGTCATCAAAGAAACGGCGGCCGGCGATTTTTTCACATTTTTCCAGGTCTTTTTCGACCCAGATTTTCCCCTCGGTGAAGGCACGTTCATACAGGCAGCGGCGTACCTCCTTGCGTTCGGGCAGCAGCAGCGTCTCATCGATGCCACTGCTGGCGGACAGCTCCATGTGTCCGGTATTCTGCAGTATCCAGATTGCCGCGGCCTGTGACCCGGTAATGCGTTTCAGGGTATACATGAAACGGGTGAGCAGGTCATCCAGGCCATGTGCCGTGTTAATGCTGGAGACAACCTCGTAAAGAATCTGCAGTGACTTTCCCTCGAGGTCCTTTTCAGTGAACCTTGCCATGTCGTATCCTGCTGTTGGCTGCCGGGGCATTCGGGATCGTGTTCGGTCTATGCCGGCGGTGTGTAGTTTTTGTCGTTGGGGTTCATGAAAATAAATTGCCAGGCGTCCGGCTCCAGCTCGACATAGTCCAGGGTTGTACCTTCCAGCAGTGGCTGGCTGGTTGCGGCGATAACGATATCAATGTCACCGGCCTTGACATGTATATCTCCCTCAAGCTCATTTTCATCAAATCCCATGCCATAGTGGATGCTGCCATCCGGGTTGCGTTTCGCAGCGATACGCATTGGCAAATCGTTCATGTTGCCCTCGCTGGCGGAGCGATGAATCATATTGGCGGCGGCGGGTGTAATGGTAATCATGGTAACTCCTTGAAAGATCTGCAGCTAGTATAGTGCGAGCGGGACTGTTTTGCCTCAGTTGCGGTGCCTTCTGACGAAATCCACGAATCGCTGTGCCCAGTGATGTTGCCGGGTATCACGCATGTGGCTGTAACAGGCCAGCAGGTTATTGAGGACAATGCCGTCATGCCTGCCGTCGATGCCGGTACCACGCAGTACCTCGTAGGCAAACGTCAGTGATTCAGGCATGTTCTCGAGACTGGAATAATGGAATTCATGTGCGGCAAACTCGCCCGGCGGGGCATCCGAAGGCCAGGGTGCATTGGCCGTTTCGCGCAGGCGTACATAGCCGCGTCCCTGCGGCCGGGCATGCATGACCGTATCGGCCGGTATGACGCCGACCATATCGGAATGCCTGCCGTTCCAGGCGATACTGCGCGACAGGTACATTAACCCGCCGCACTCGGCATAGGCCGGCAGACCGCCCTCGATAGCCTTGCGGATGTCAGTGCGCAGGGTGCTGTTGCCTGCCAGTTTCTCGAGATGATTTTCCGGGAAGCCGCCACCAATAAAAAGTCCATCGACTGCCGGCAGTGAAGAATCGGTGAGCGTATTAAAGGGCACCAGTTCTGCACCCGCCTGCTTCAGTGCGGCAAGATCATCCGGGTAGTAAAAACCGAATGCCGCATCATGTGCGATGCCAATCAGAACAGTTGGCGCGCTGATGCCATGCGCAACCGGGGGCGGTGTAAAGTACAGCTCATCATCGCCGGCAACAGCCATGAGCCGCTCGAGATCGACCTGTTCCCTGATCCGGTCACGGATCTCGATGATCTTTTTATCGGCGGTCACGGCTTCGTTGCTGGGTATCAGGCCGAGGTGGCGTTCATCTATTTGCAGTGCCGGGTCGCGGTGCACGCCGCCGATGACCGGTACGTCGGTATAATGCTCGATTACGGCGCGCAGCTTGGCCTCATGGCGGCTGCCGCCCAGTTGATTAAGAATGACGCCGGCGATTTTCACGTCGGGGTCAAACCCCTGGTAGCCGAGTATCAGCGGCGCAATCCCGCGTGTCATGCCCCGGGCGTCGAGGACCAGGATGACCGGCGTGTGTGTCAGCGTTGCGAGTGCGGCATTGCTGTTGCTGCCATCCAGATCGAGTCCGTCATACAGCCCCTTGTTGCCTTCAATCAGGCTGATATCGGCATCGCTTGAGTACTGGCCAACCGCTGCCAGTATTTCCTCATGTGACAT
>JBATFE010000401.1:0-2302 GCA_049664445.1 Gammaproteobacteria bacterium | reverse complement strand
GGTGTATAGCCCTTGACGAGACGCAGTTCACTGATATCGACCAGCGGCCGGTTCGCTGCCCGGTAAGGCAGGTCGGCCAGTAAATATTCATCATCCTCGGCGCCATCCGGGAAGGTGGCATTGATATCGGGGTCGATCCAGTCCTGTAAAGCCGGTGCCAGTGACGGTTCCAGGTCGAGGAGCTCCAGCAGGCGCTTGTAATAATCCAGCTGAATCGTATTGACCTCGCCGCCAGCACTGAACAGGTTATTCACATTAAAGCGCCCCTGCAGGTCTTCAATGCGGCCATTCACGAAACCACCTTCCACCGGGATCGGTGGCAGCGCGGTGGACCAGTCCTCGTCCAGCGAGTCATGTTTTGAGTCATCGCGATCACGCCGCAAAATCACGTAGGCCCAGCTTTCCGCCGCCATGGCATAGGCATAGGCCTGTTCGCCATTCAGCAGGTTACCGGTACGGCGCATATCCACCTGAAAGCGCGCGGCCATGGCCACGGCGGCCACGGTGGCAAGACTGACGACCAGTAATGCCGTGACCAGTGCAACGCCCTGTTGCCGAATCTTCATTGCGGCAGCTGGAACAGCCAGACAAGCGGCCCGTAAGTTTCGTGCTCGACCGTCACTTCCACAACCCTGGGTAGCGACAGCGGCACAATTGCGGGGTCGACCGAGGCCTGCGGGTCCGGCCACTGCTCTTTCCACTCATTATCCGCGGCCAGGTAACGGAGCTGTAACTGCTCAACCGCTTCACTCAACAGCTGCACCAGTGGCTCACTGTCCTGCGCGCGATCCAGTACCGCCCATGTGTAACGGACCAGTTGTTGGTCCTCGAGCGCATAACCCACGCGTTGCAGCTGACTGCGCTGGCGACCGGCGGGATTGCGCCAGCCGCCCCGGGTCAGCTGAAGGGTCTCGGCCCCGATCAGGGGCGGCTGCTCATCACCGTATTCATCCCGAATCGGCCGCAGCACCACCTGTTCGATATCACGCTGCATAATCAGGTAAAGTTTCTGCAGCTCGCTCAATCGATCGGCCGCAATCTCAGTCTGCGACTGCTGCATCATGACCGCCTGCAGGCCGCCATAGGACATCGTCGCCAGCAAACCGAAGATGGCCAGTGCCACCAGCAATTCCAGCAGCGTAAAGCCTCTACAGGCGACAACAACAGGGAACCGCGCCCTCAATTCGGTTGCACCAGGAAACCGCTTAACACGGAAATCGGCGATTCATCGTCTTCACTTTCAAGGGCAAACACTTTTACGTCCAGGCGACGCAATTCCGCCTCTTCCGTCTGCGAAATAACCCCCAGCCAGCGCCACTCGCGGTTGCCCATTTCCTCGGTACCCTTGCGTTCACCGACATCGGGCCATTCATTTTCCACCTGGAAGCGCACGAGCACATTACGCGCCACCCACAGTGCGATGGTCCGGTCACGCAGGTAAGCCTGGTTGTTCGTGTAGTCACTGACCGCCTTGATCGCCGCGCCCATGGACAGGGCCAACACCGCCAGCGCAACCAGCACTTCCAGCAAGGTGAACCCTGTGACACGGCTGCGCTTCAAAAGGTCTCCTCCACTTCCCAGCTCAATGTACCCAGCAGTGAGGCTGTCAGGTGGTAACGCAAGCGGCTTAGCGGGGACATCAGGACGACCGTGAAGGGGGTCATTTCGCCACTGGAGAGAATGAAGACTTGCGGCTGCAGCGGCTCATCTTCATCCCGCTCTTCGTAATCCAGCTCCTCGCTCGCTGCTGCGTCAGCAGTCAGTATCGGCGGCTCACCCTCGATCTCGAGACGCAGTTCGATATCTGCCGGCAGGGTATAGGCCTTCAACAGGCCGTCCTCGGCGGTTGCCTGCCAGAGGTCTTCATTGAGCACCAGGAATTCGTAACCGTCCTCGCTGAACAGCACAGCCAGTTCCTCACCGCGCAGCACCGCTTCATCACTGGCCAGCTCCAGCAGGGTCATCATGCGCTGTGTTTCCTGCTCCATCAGCTCGCCGAGGTCATCACCTCGAAGCGAGAGCATGGCGAAAGAGAAGATGATCCCGATAATAACCAGGACCACCATCAACTCAAGCAGGGTGAAGCCAGCGGATCGCCTGACGGGGGACACAGGCGGGAGCATAGTGACTTATTGCAGCTCCCAGTTGCCGATATCGTCATCACTCGGCACCTGGTCAGGGCCCAGCGAGAAGATGTCGATGCTGCCGTTTTCGCCCGGACTCAGGAATAGATAGGGCTGCTGCCAGGGATCCAGCGGCAAACGGTCAAGATAGCCCCCTTCTTTCCAGTTGGCTGGTTCCG
>JBATFE010000400.1:0-7363 GCA_049664445.1 Gammaproteobacteria bacterium | reverse complement strand
CGGATATGGAACTGGGGCAGTGGTTGCTGGTGACGCTGACCGCCGGTGTCGGCGGCAGTATGCTATCGATCGGTTCGGCTGCCGGGGTTGCCCTGATGGGTCAGTCGCGCGGCGCGTACACCTTTTTTGGTCACCTCAAGTGGACACCGGTGATTGTTGTCGGCTACGCCGCCAGTATCATGGTACACATGTGGCTGAATGCCGATACGTTTGCGATCGCAATACCCAGTGGCTAGGGTCTACGATGTGGTCGTTTCTTTCTCGAGGCAACGCCATACACTGCTGCCGTGACACGCCTTGTCGATGGCATCCAGCCGCGCTGCATGCGCCTGCATCTCTGCCTCATCAGCCTTGATGACAGTCAATGGCTTGCGATCTGCTGCGACTCGCTGGATGGTTGAACGTCGCTGGCCACTGCTGTCTACATGGCTGTCCAGTGACAGACTGACCTGCCCGCCGGTCATTGCCAGATAAACATCGGCGAGGATTTCGGCATCCAGCAAGGCGCCGTGCAATTCACGTTGTGAGTTATCGATTTCGTAGCGTCGGCACAGTGCATCCAGGCTATTGCGTTGCCCTGGATGCATGCGACGCGCCAGCGACAGCGTGTCCAGCACCGTGCAGTGATCGTTCACACGACCCGGAGATTCCTGCAGCAGTCGGAATTCGTGGTCGATGAAGCCCACATCAAAGGGCGCGTTGTGTATGACCAGCTCGGCACCGTCGATAAATTCAAGAAACTCTGCGGCAATATCCTTAAAGCGCGGCTTGTCTGCCAGCTTTTCATTGGTAATACCATGGACTTCAATTGCACCCGCATCGATCTCACGATCGGGCTGTATATACTGGTGATAGCTATTACCGGTCAGACACCGGTCAAGCAACTCCACGCAACCGATTTCGATGATGCGGTGACCGTCAGCCGGTTCAAGGCCGGTGGTTTCGGTATCGAGAACGATTTGGCGCATAGACTGCTTACCTGTGATCTTGATAAAAACATTCGCGGATGTAATCCGCTTCTGCACTTGTGTTATTACAACAGCTCATCAATCGCCCTGTTCGCCAGCGCATCGGCCTGTTCGTTTTCCGGGTGGCCACTATGCCCCCTGACCCAGGCCCATTCAATATCATGCACCCTGGTGGCCGCGTCCAGCCGTTGCCAGAGATCGACATTCTTCACCGGTTTACGTGCCGCCGTTTTCCAGCCACGCTTTTTCCAGTTGGCCAGCCACTCCTGGATGCCTTTCATCACATACTGTGAATCCGTGGTCAACCGCACCTTGCAGGGGCGTGTCAGGCTCTCGAGTGCCTGGATCGCCGCCATCAGTTCCATGCGGTTGTTCGTTGTTTCAGCTTCTGCACCGTACAGGGTTTTCACGTGGCCATTGTGGCGCAACAGCACGCCCCAGCCGCCCGGCCCCGGGTTTCCACGGCAGGCGCCATCAGTGAAGATCTCTGTCTCAATTGACACGCCGCACATTACCCTGACTGGAACTCGGGATACCCACCGGGAACAGGTGGCGCCTGCGGCGGCGCAGGTCGGTCAAGGGCGTCATCACCACGGTACGTTTACGTGCAACCAGGATGTAACTGGCTGACAGGTATTTGCGGCCGTAGCCACTGGATGGACCCTGCAGATGCAACTTTTCAAGCAGGCGTCTGCTCTGCAGTGGTGGCCGCTGGAACAGGTAGTGACAATGCAGCGTGTCGAATCCCAGCAGACCCAGCCAGTCCTTGATACGGTTCACGCTCAGGAAATGCGAGTCCCAGGGCATTTGTTGCCGCTTGGGTGTCAGCACTCTCCTGATACCCCAGAGACTGCGCGGGTTGAAACCCAGGATAACCAGGTGACCATCAGGAATCAGGCTGCGGTCGGCCTCACGCAGCACCTGGTGCGGGTCATCCGTTAATTCCAGTGTATGCGGCAGGATAATGGCATCAATCGAATCGCTAATGATGGGCCAGTCTTCGGTATAACCGCCCAGACCCGCCTCCTGATGCGTCAAAGGCTCGACACTCTGGATGACGTGATGGGGTATGCGGCTGTCTTGCAGGCGACAGCACTCCCAGGGCGGATCAATTACCATCAAGTGGTATCCAAACAACGTCGGTAATTCAGCTTCCAGGGCCGCCAGTTCCGCCTCTGCCAGCAGATTTCCCAGAGGACGCCGGTACCAGTGCCGCAACGATGCAGCGCGTGTGAATACTCGGGACGAAACGTGGGTATCCTTGCTCATGACGTGGGAATGATACCGTATTTGAGCGCCAATGGTCGCACCGGAATCAGCTCTATTCAGGAAAAGATATTGACCCGCTTTGATCCGCCTGTCAGCATATCCGGCCCGTTACACATCCCGGTGTTGCGTTTATTGAATGGCGGGGCCAGCCAGCAGTGACCGGGATCACACATGCCATCTCAAGGCACTTTTAAACGACGCCGATAGCCTTATTCATGGATGCGATACGCAAGACAGTTACAGTACTCACCTTCCTGCTGGCTGGCGGCTGCGCAACCGTTGATAACGTTGCAGACTCACCCGCCGATCAGGCGCCAGCCACTGACAGCAACAAATCCAGGTCGCTGCATGTCATTACGCTCACCCACGAACCCGTCGAGCCATTTGATGACAGTGCCTATGACAGCGCGGCTGACAGCACCACGACAAACGAAGTCATCATCGAGGAGCCCCCCGAATTCTGGGAACAGCTGCGTCAGGGATTTCGCCTGCCCGGCTCGCAACAGACGGTCGTTACTGCGCGTGCGGCCGGGTACGGCAGGAACCCGCAACAGGTCGAACGGGTGTTCAAACGTGGCGAACCCTACCTTGCCTACATATTGAGTGAAGTACAAAAACGCAACTTCCCGACCGAGATCGCATTACTGCCGTTTGTTGAAAGTGGCTATGACCCGTTTGCATTTTCCTACGGTCGCGCGGCCGGTATGTGGCAGTTCATTCCCGCTACCGGGAAAATGTACGGCCTGCAACAGGACTGGTGGTATGACGGACGTCGCGACGTTGTGGAATCAACACAGGCGGCATTGAATTACCTTGATTATCTGCAAGACAAGTTCGATGGCGACTGGCTACTCGCCGTGGCTGCCTACAATTCGGGGAGCGGTACTGTCAGCAAGGCCATCAAGAATAACCGCAAGGCGGGCAAACCGACCGATTTCTGGCATTTGAAACTGCCGAAAGAGACAGCCGCCTATGTGCCCAAGTTGCTCGCGATCAGCCGCGTTGTCAGGCACCCCGACAAATACGACATCAGTCTTTCACCTGTCGGGATGCAACCCGCCTTTACCGTCATTGAAACGCCGGGGCAAATGGATATCAGCGTCGCCGCCGGGCTTGCAGGGATGAATACCGAGGCACTATACCTGCTGAACCCCGGCTACAACCGCTGGACAACACACCCGGATGGCCCGCACCAGCTGGTCATTCCGGTCGACCACTCGACTGTTTTCAGGCAGAACATCGCGACATTGTCCGAGTCGCAACTTACCCGTCTGGTCCGGCACAAGGTTCAAAGCGGCGAGACCCTGTCGCAAATTGCACAACGCTACAACACCACCACCAATGCATTGATCAGCAGCAACCAGTTGAGCAACACCCTGATACGCAGCGGTCAGTACTTACTGGTACCGGTTGGCAACCAGGATGCATCGCAGTACGCGACACTTAACCGCAGGATCCAGGCTGCTAACGGTGCACGCAGCAAGCAAACCTACAACGTACGCCATGGCGACAGTCTCTGGACCATCGCACGCAAGCACCGTGTCACGGTACAGCAGGTCAGCAGCTGGAACAAACTGGATGCCGGGGCACCGATCAAACCCGGACAAAAACTGGTCATATACAAGAACAGCACGGGTAGCCATGCAGCAAACCGTGTAAAAACGGTTGTCTACACGGTACGCAGCGGTGACTCGCTGTACCTGATCTCGAAGAAATTCAATGTCAGCGTCAATGATTTACGTCGCTGGAATAACCTGGGCAAGGATAAATACCTGCAACCGGGACAGAACCTGAAATTGTATGTCGACGTCACACACGTGACCGGGAACAGCCAGGGCTAGTTACCACAGTCACCCGCCTCCATCACCCGTCCCGGCATTCAGTGGATGCTCCTTGAGCAATTTTCCGGAACCTGCACCGCAACTGATCACAGAACGCATGGCATCCTGCACGGAAACAGCCACCGGATGCACGTACCTTCCTTCCAGATGGTAGATAAGTCCGGACGTCGGATTCGGTCCGGTTGGCACGAACACTGTAAAACTGCCATCGTCATGTGCGTCCGTGACAAAGCAGGTTACCAGCGTTGAGTTGCAGAAAATCTGCGCCAGCGCTACAGATGAAAAGGGTGAATCCTTGCGATTGCCAAACAGCTGCAGCACGGTGTCCTTGATCATCGAGTAGCCCGGCGCCAGCTTCAGTATCCGTGTCTCCACCAGCCGGTAGAGCAGATCACCAAGACGCGTCCGTACCAGCAGACCGACGAAGAAACAGGTTGCCAGGATCAGGGCTATAGAGAATGATTCCGCTATAAACTCATTAAGTTGCAAATCTTTTGTAAGAAGTCGCGTTAGCGGGGAGATCCAGCGGGTTATGAGGTTGAATACCCAAACGGTTACCGAGACCAGGATGGCGACAGGCAGCATCACGACCACGCCACCCAGCAGGGATGTCTTCAGGAATTCCTTGAGCTTATCCATTGATATACCCCGAATCAATTAGCGCTGTCATTGGAACGTCCGGCAGGAGCGGATCATATCCGCGATCACGTATGAAAATCATCACAGGTATGGTCCACTCCTACGCCTCCGGGCGCATGTGCGGGAATAACAGCACATCACGAATCGAAGCGGAATCGGTAAACAACATCACCAGCCGATCGATACCAATACCCTCGCCCGCGGTCGGCGGCATACCATGCTCCAGGGCGCGGATATAATCGGCATCGTAATGCATTGCCTCGAGATCGCCGGCATCCTTGTCGGCGACCTGCTGCCGGAAACGCTCAGCCTGGTCTTCCGCATCGTTTAACTCCGAAAAGCCATTGGCAAGCTCGCGCCCGCCAACGAAAAACTCAAAGCGATCGGTTACGAAGGGATCATCATCATTGCGCCGCGCCAGTGGCGACACCTCGGTTGGGTAGGCAGTAATAAAGGTCGGATCATCCAGTTGTCCTTCCACCGTCTTTTCGAATATTTCGATCTGCAGCTTGCCCAGTCCGTAACCGGCTTTTACGGGAATCCCGAGATTGCCTGCGACGACCTTTGCCCTCTCGAGGTCATCGATATCGGCGGCCGTGAGTTCCGGGTTATAGTGCAGGATGGCATCATGTACCGTGATGCGCTGAAAGGGCTTCCCAAAATCATACTGACTGCCCTGATAGTCGATGGTGGTGGTACCGTGTAATTGTTTCGCCATGCCCCGCAACAGGTCCTCGGTCAGGTCCATCAGGTCATGGTAATCCGCATACGCCTGGTAAAACTCCAGCATGGTGAATTCCGGGTTATGCCGGGTGGACAGGCCCTCGTTGCGAAAATTGCGATTAATCTCGTAGACCTTTTCATAACCACCCACGACCAGTCGCTTCAGATACAGCTCCGGTGCTATACGTAAAAACAGGTCCATATCCAGGGTATTGTGATAGGTCGTAAACGGTCGTGCCGTGGCGCCACCGGGAATTGCCTGCATCATGGGGGTCTCGACCTCGAGGTAATCGAGACGGTTCAGATAATCACGAATGTACTGCACAATGCTGCTGCGCATGCGAAAGGTTTTTCGCGACACATCGTTCATGATGAGGTCGACATAACGTTGCCGGTAGCGCATTTCCTGGTCAGCGAGACCGTGGAATTTCTCCGGCAAGGGGCGCAGCGATTTCGTCAGCATGCGAATCGATTCGACGCGCACAGACAGTTCACCGGTCTTTGTTTTGAACAGCTCACCCTCGGCACCGATAATGTCACCCATATCCCAGCCCTTGAAGGCCTGGTAGACACCGTCGGGCAACGAGTCACGCTGCAGAAACAGCTGGATACGACCGGACATGTCCTGCAGTTGCGCAAAACTGGCCTTGCCCATGACACGCTTGGCCATCAAACGACCGGCGACCTTGACCCGCACCGGATCGGCTTCCAGCACGTCATTCTCCCTGTCATCGTATTCGGCATGCAGCTCACCCGCCACCGAATTACGGCGGAAATCATTGGGAAAGGCATTGCCTTCCGCACGCAGTGCATCCAGCTTGGCACGCCGTTGTGCGATGAGTGAGTTCTCGTCCTGGTCTGTCATAGTGTTCTGCTAAATAGATTGCATGAATGGTTATTGCTGCATGCCCCTCCTCTCCTTCATGCCCGTTTTGCGGGTGCTCCGGGAGCGGGTTGGGAAGAGGCTATAAAACAGGCTGCCGTCTACAGGCCGCTCTTCAGGCTGGCCTCGATAAACTGGTCCAGGTCACCATCCAGAACGGCCTGTGTATTGCCCACCTCGACACCGGTACGCAGATCCTTGATGCGTGACTGGTCGAGTACATAGGAACGTATCTGGCTACCCCAGCCAATATCCGACTTGGTTTCTTCCAGCGCCTGCTGGTCGACGTTGCGCTTCTGGATCTCCAGCTCATAGAGCTTTGACTTCAGCTGTTTCATCGCCGTGGCCTTGTTCTTGTGCTGCGAGCGGTCGTTCTGGCACTGTACCACCACGCCGCTGGGTTCGTGGGTAATGCGTACGGCGGATTCGGTGCGGTTGACGTGCTGACCACCGGCGCCACTGGCACGGTAGACATCGATGCGCAAATCCGCCGGGTTGATATCGATATCGATATCATCATCGATTTCCGGCGAGACAAACACGGCAGCAAATGAGGTATGGCGCCGGTTACCGGAATCGAACGGTGATTTCCGTACCAGCCGGTGCACCCCGATCTCGGTGCGCAACCAGCCGAAGGCATGGTCACCGTCCATCCTGATGGTCGCACTTTTGATACCGGCGACCTCGCCCGGCGACACCTCGATCAGTTCCGCCTTGAAGCCGTGGCGTTCGGCCCAGCGCAGATACATGCGCAGCAACATCTCGGCCCAGTCCTGCGCCTCGGTGCCACCGGAACCGGACTGGATATCCACGAAGGCATTGGCCTCGTCCATCTCTCCGGAGAACATGCGGCGAAATTCCAGCTTCGCAATATCGGCTTCCAGCGCATGGATGTCTTTCTCGACGGCATCCAGCGTCTCCTGGTCGCCCTCCTCGGCCGCAAACTCGAGCAGCTCGCTGGCGTCCTGCAGTGACCGGGTCATGTTGTTCAGGGTGCCGACAATCTCCTCGAGGCGCACCCGTTCACGGCCAAGTTCCTG
>JBATFE010000399.1:0-1550 GCA_049664445.1 Gammaproteobacteria bacterium | reverse complement strand
GTCGCTCATTACCGGGATCACCCCGCAGCAGGCGCTGGAGCAGGGCCTGCCGGAGGCCGAGTTTATCGCGCGTATTCTGGCCGAGCTTGGGGAGCCGGGTACCTGCGGGGTGGGTTACAACTCGTTGCGTTTTGATGACGAGGTGACGCGCAACACCCTGTACCGCAACCTTCATGAGCCCTATGGCCGCGAGTGGCAGAACGGCAATTCACGCTGGGATATGATCGATGTGGTGCGTGTCTGCCACGACCTGCGCCCGGAGGGCATTGTCTGGCCCCGGCGTAACGATGTCGATCGCCCCAGTTTCAAACTGGAGGAACTCACCGTTGCCAATGGCATTGCACACGAACAGGCGCACGATGCGCTGTCGGATGTTTACGCCACGCTTGCGATCGCGAGGCTGATCAGGGAAAAGCAGCCCAAGCTGTACGATTTTCTCTACCAGCTGCGGCGCAAGCAGGAAGTCCTCAAGTACATCGACCTGAAGGAGATGACGCCGATCCTGCATACCTCCGGGATGTACGGCAGTGACCACGGCAATACCCGCCTGGTGGTGCCGCTTGCCGCCCACCCGACCAACAGGAACAGTATCATTGTCTTCGACCTGGCCCAGGACCCGGCGCTGCTGATGGAAATCGGGGCGAAGACGCTGGCCGAGCGTCTCTATACCGCGAGCGAGGATCTTCCCGATGGCGTGGAGCGCCCGGCGCTCAAACAGCTCTTGGTCAACAAGTGTCCGGTCATCGCCCCGACCTCGACCCTGACCGGGGAAGCGGCAAAGCGCCTCAATATCGATCTCATGATGAGCAAGCGAAACCGCCAGACGCTGCTCAATGCACGCAAGGCGATCCAGGCGAAAATTGCCAAGGTGTTTGCACCGCGCGAATTCGAACCGGTCAGTGATCCCGACCTGATGATCTACGCCGGTGGTTTCTTTTACGACGGGGACAAGGCGCTTATGAATGCCATCCACGACACCGATCCGCAGGCGCTGGGGGCGCAAAGCTGGAACTTCACGGACAAGCGCCTGCCGGAGATGCTGTTCCGTTACCGGGCGCGCAGTTACCCCGAAACGCTCGACGCCGAGGAGCAGGCTCGGTGGCTGGCGCATTGTCGTGACCGTTTGATCGCGGGCGAGTCGGGGCACTTCACCTTCAAGGCGTTCCATGCCGAGATCGAGCAGCTACGCAGCGAGATGGGACCCGATGCGGGAAAGGTGAAGCTGCTGGATGAGGTGGCGGCGTTTGGTTGCGAGCTGGAGTCTTTTTTGAAAGGTGATATCCGTGCCGCACATAATCGTTGAATACCCCGAACAGCTGGTAAACTACACACAGGTTGGTGCGATGTTACAAACAATCCATCGCGCTATTGCGGAGAGCGGTTTGTTCAAAGCCGATCAGATCAGAACGCGCGCCTATGCTTTCAAGAAATTCACCAACGCAGGTGGTGGTGAACCTTATATCCATATTCAGGCACGGATCAAATCAGGCCGCGATATAGACAATAAGAAGCAGCTTGGCGAGGTAATACTGAAAGGCTTGAGTGCTTTG
>JBATFE010000398.1:0-10388 GCA_049664445.1 Gammaproteobacteria bacterium | reverse complement strand
CGCGTATCGATACGCAGCGACTCCGCGGACTGTCCATCGACGGCACCGCCGACACCCTCGTTTACCGCGACCGAGAGCACGTCTCGATCACCTGTATCGATGTCCTGGGTGACCATCACGCCGGACTTGTCGTTGGGCACCGATTGCAGCAGCAGCACGGCCGGGTAGACATTCTCCGGTGATTCCATGTGCGACTGGCGCCAGGCAAAGGCACGGGCCGTAAAGGGTGAGGCCCAGACTTTGGGAATCCCGTCAACGACGTTGTCAAAGCCCACTACATTGGGTAGTGTCAGGTTCAGACCAGCACCGGTGAAACCGGCGAGGTCCTCGACGTTGGTGTCGGAGCGGATGAACACACCGACCCCCTCCAGGGTACCAAACGCCTGTTGCATGGCGGCGCGCAGCCGCTGCTGATAGGTCTCATCCAGGCGCGCCTGTAAAATCAGCTCATAGAGTTCGGCACGGAAGCGCTCCGCGGTCTGCTTGCGTTCCGCCGAGCCGGCCGGCAGCTGTTCTATATGGCGGTAGTTCTCCACCATCCACTCGAACACCGTCCGCTGCGACTGGCGATAGGGCTGGTCCAGCACCACCTCGCGAAATACCCCAAAGGGGATGGCGACACCGGGTGACACGGCCTCGGGGAAATGCTTGCGCAATTCGCCCAGCTTGGCCGCCTTCGGCCCGACCGTGCGCCCGGAGTCAGCGGCGCTCAGGTCATCCAGATTAATGAAATTAACGACGCCGAGATCGAGCTTCTCCAGGTCGGGACGTATGACAACATCCTGACTCGATTCCGTCTCGCCAAACACTGCATCCCATTGTTTGCTGTCCCTGGATAATTCCACCAGTCCTGCAGGACTGACCGCCATGACCACGGCCTCACCATCGTGTTGCCGGATAGTGGACAGCAGGCTCTCGTCCACGCCCACGTTGGGAATGCCGAGGTTACGTGCCAGCAACTGCACGTGCGACAGGGGGTTGCCAGCACCGGCCGTCATGATGCCTGCAATCGGTGGCAGCTCGGAAACGGTCTCCGGCAACAGGTAGATGCCGTCAGCCGAAAATTTCTCGAGTTCCTGCAGATCAGGCGGCGCATGCAGTACACCCCGCGCCAGCCCTGGATTGAGGGCGCGGAAACCGACACCGATCTCCTTGCCAAACAGCTTGTGGCGCACACCGGCCAGCCTGTTCGCATCACGTTGCAGGCTGTCGATCACCTGCGAATAGAACAGCAGTGGCGAACCGCGCAACTGGTCCTGTATGAAGTGCATTGACAAGGGCTCGATCGCAGAGAGCTTCTGCATCGACTCGTAGAACTGGAAGCGCAGTCCCTGCGTACCCCAGTCCGGCACCCGGCCGAGATAGGACAGCACCTCCAGATAGGCACCGAGGGTAACTTGCCGGTCACCCAGACTGGCCAGGGACTGTTGCAGCTGCTGGCGCCCGCGCTGGTTGATGGTGCCGGCGCCATAGGCGGCATCGGTCGCCGCCTGCAGCCATACGACGCGTTGATGGCGGCTTGCCCGCGGTAATTGCTCGCGCAGCTCGGCACTGGCGCGGAAGTTTTCCACCTCGACCACCAGGCCCAGGTCCAGCACACTGAGTCGGGCAGAGGGACTTTTTATCTTCGGCATGGCGTCGCGCAGTTCTGCCAGCAGCGAGGCAGTCGCCTGGTAGCGGTTGTCGGCGGCCGGATCACGGCTATACGCAGCGGCTGCATCCCGCAACAACTTCTGCAACCAGGGCGCAGCGGAATAGATTTTTGCACTGGCCTCAAGCAGTTCCGGTAGTGGCACCGCCTGATAGACCTGGTCGATTTCATCTGCCAGCTCCAGGTATTTCGCTTTCATTGCAGGGTCTGACACCCCGGCCGCATAGTCACGCACCCGCACGGCATCACCCGCATCCGGGGTACCATGAATCTTGCCACGCAGACTCTTGAAGCCTGCATCCTGGTCGGACAGGGAGGCCGACACCTGGCGGACCTTCTGCACCGACGCCGTCTCCTTGCCATGCGGCAGCAACCGTACACCGATACGCAGTGCCGGAAAACGGTACCCGGTCCAGTCCGGCTGGCCACTCATGGCCACCAGCAACTCCCGCCCGCCCCTGGCCTCGTCCTCTTCCTGGATGGCACCGCGATAGAACATGGCGCGACGCAGAATCCAGCCATCATCGGCGGTGATCAGATACTTTTCAATCAGCCTCTGGTTGTAGCTGTCGATGAAATCAGGTTCCAGGATCAGCGTGTGTGCATCGATACCCGCCAGCAGGTTGGCAATCTTGTAGCCCTCGCCGCGCAGTGTCAGTGTTCGTTTGCTCCATTCGCCATGCTGATAACCACCCGCCTCCCCGCAGGCAAAGGGTTCGGGCGGGACAACCCGGCCGTCATTGCAGAACCAGCGCAGCCGTGAAAAAGGACCGCGCTCCGCTGTTTTCATCTCCACGATCCATTGCCTGTATTCCGGCGCAGACGCTGAAACAACCGCGGTTGCAGAGGCCTCTACATCGGGTATTGACAGGGGCATCACAAGCAGCCAGACCAGTACCGGCACGGTTAACATCTGTTTCATCAAATTATCCGTGAACTGTTGAGGGACTTTGAGGGGATCTAGAGTATAGCAATAAACAATATGCTTTAGAGGAAGCGGCCACGCTGTCAATTATCCGCAAGTTACCGGGCTGTACGAATTAATCTGCCCGTCCGCCGCGTCTGATTTGTGCAGGAGCGCCTCGTAAGGGCGATTTGGATGACTGTTGCAATCGCGGCTACGATCCGCTCCTGCAGGGTGACGGGACCCATTGATTTGTTTTTATTCAGGCTAGCGGCTGTTCATCTGCATAGCCCGCAGTGCCGTGAGCTGTTGCTCGTACTGGTCAGCCTTTGCGGTATCCCCGACCTTGCGCGTGTAGGACGCCAGCGCTGACAATACCTCCATATTGTTTTGCGCACGCCCATGGTATTGCTCAAGCACCTCGACGGCCTTGCCGGTCTCGCCATTGGCATCCAGCGCCACTGCGTGGACATAGGCATAACGCGCATTGTCAGCCTGCAGTTCGGCGGCACGCGCCAGGGCCTCGACCGCACCCGGTAGCTGCTTGCTGCGTACCAGTGCCAGGCCATAGGCATAATGCAGGTCCGCATATCCCGGCGCCAGCGCCAGGCCCTTCCTGAGCGTGTTGAGTGCTGCCTGCTCGCGTCCCGTTGCGCGAAACAGGTCAGCAAGGTTGATATAGGCGGGCACGTAGGCCTCATCGAGTATCAGTGCCTGACGATAGGCCTGTTCGGCCCCGGCTGCATCGCCCATACGCAGATAGAGGTTACCCAGGTTGATGTGTGTCTGCGGATGTTCGGCGTTGAAGAGCTGCGCTGCAATATAGTCCTCAATGGCCTGTTGCAGACGGGCACGCTGTAGCGCATCGAGCGAATCTGCCGGGGTGTCGGCGAGCACACGGCCGGCCTCGATACGTACTGTGCGAACCGCATCCTCAAGCAGGTGCTGGGCAATGGGGAAGCGCATGCCCGGCTGCAGCGACATGAGTGCATCGAGTCCACCCAGACGCACCATCGGATCGTCATCATAGAGTGAGTCACTGATCGGCTGTATGGCCTGCGGTGTCGGGTATTGTGCCAGCAGGGATAGCGCCGTGGCCCGTGCGATAGCCGGCTGTTCCTCGCGGCCAAGCAACTCGAGTAATGGTACAGCAGCATCTGGCGCATTGTTGTGTGCGGCGTGCAGCGTCCCTGCAAAGTCCTGGAAGCCCCTGGCCGGCGTGCCGTACCACTCGCGCACGCGCGCGGCTGCCCAGCGGTTGGTCTGATCAGCATGGCAGCGTATACAGGCATTGGGTGTACCGAGGCTGTCCGAGAGATCGGGGCGCGGCACGCGGATACTGTGGTCACGGCGCGGATCCACGACCATGTAGCGGGTCTCGGGCATATGGCATTCCACACAGCGCGCGCCCTCGCTATCCGGCTTGTGGAAATGATGCTTTTCAGTCGCGAAGCGGTCCGCGGCGTGGCAGCCCAGACAGACCTGGTCACCCGCAGTCCGCAATTCCAGCGAGTGCGCTTCGTGGCAGTCGCTGCAGGTCACGCCGGCATGAAACATCTTGCTCTGGATGAAGGACCCATAGACATAGACCTCATCCTTGATCTGACCATCCGGGTAATAGAGCCGTTCTGTCAGCAGTGCCGGGCGATAGGCATCCATGAAGGCATGACCGGGCACATAGTCAGAAGCAATGGCCGCGCGGCGCGCATGGCACCGGGCACACACCTGAATCTCGGTGGTACTGTCACGGGGTATGCTGCGCTGCGCCGTGCCCGTTACCGAATCCACCGGCCAGGACACGCCCTTGCGCTCGTCGAGGCTGACTACCAGGCCATGCGTCTTGTCGAGCGCCTGCGCCGCCGCGTCTTTTGCGGCCCACTCGTTATGCCCGGACCCCGGGCCATGGCAGGCCTCGCAGGAGACGTCGATCTCGGACCAGCGGGTATCGAAACGCTGGCTGCCCGCATCATAGTTCTTTTGCAGGTTGGTGGAATGACAGTCCGCGCACATGAAGTTCCAGTTCTGGTTGAGACCGGTCCAGTGCAGTTCATCGTTGTGATCGATATGCTCGTCGGGATAGAGATGGAACCAGCGCTGACCACCCGCCTCTGCCGGGCGTGAGTCCCAGGCGATACCAAGCGCCTGCAGGCGCCCGCCCGGAAACTCGATCAGGTATTGCTGCAGCGGGGTGACACCAAAGGTGTACTTGATCGGGTAGTCCTGCAGACTGCCATCGGGGCCGTCGGTACGGACCATGAAGCGTTCGCCATCGCGATAGAAAAGCGAGCTGACATCGTAATACTGAAACCCGGCATTGTTGAAATCGCCAAGCACGCTTTGCGCGTTCGCCTCCTGCATCGCAAGATCATGATGCGAACCCTGCCACTTCTCGAACTGCCCGGCATGGCAGAGCGCACAGCCGGGGCTTCCGACATAGGTCGCACTTGCCGTTGCAGCCGGCCTTGCTGCTGATGGCTGCGCCGGAATATCCGAATCAACCACCGACGGCCGTCTGGTTTGCCAGAGCAGTGTGGCAACAGCGGTTAACACGACCACGGTCAACATAATAAATACTATTTTTTTCGACATAATCATTTAACTCAAGTCTTGTGGGTTGAGTCGATCAGGTGCCCTGGGCATCAGAATACTTGATCCCGTGCTGTTCTGCGTGTGATCTTCCCCGGAGATAGCGGACAGCGGATCAAGGATTATATAGTGGTTCAGAATGCGGTGTTAGATGAAAGGCTCTTCAGGAAAATTTACTGAACGGAGTACGTGTAAACCGGGGAGCAGTCCATTGTATTGCGCCGGGCGTTGATACAGGTCAGAGATGCAGGCCATGATTGAAGGTGACTCTACCAGATGCGCTACCGGCGGTACTCGCTGTACATTAACCATCTGCAAGGACCGGTGTCCTCTCTGCTGACCTGCTCATGCGCGTGAAGATGGCGAGTCAGATAAACAGTCAGACGTTGAGAGTGGCGGTGATAACCGGTAGCAGAATCGATTATTAAGGCCCTGATGGCTCAGGACAGGGCATGTCCAGCCGTTAAAGTTGTGGTATAGATCAGCAATTATCGAGGGGAATACTGATGCATAAAGCCACGCAAAAAGAAGCACTGAAAAGAATTGAGACCATGTCCACCCTGGAGGCCGTTGCATACGCCAACCGGCTGAGCAATCGTCTGAAATGTGAGGACTGCACTGACGAGGAAAGGTTGAACGGATTGGAGTTACTGGGGCACCTTAGTGAGAGAGTGCAATTTCTCAAAATCACGCTGGAGCCACCGACATTATGCCGAATCGGGTGGAACTATTTTGACGAATAGGGTTTTCATCCTTTCCAACCCCTCCTGTCGCACACGTTTAACCGGAAAAGTTCTCACGGTGATTTATTGAAGTCAACCACAGGTTTTGTGGCCAGGCATAGCCTGGCCTTCGCCGAGCAAAACGGGTCCGCCAGCGAACAGGGGGAATCGCATTACAAATTCTTTGTATTGCGTGGCTCAAACGGGGGAACTACCAGGGGGGGTGAACACCTAAACAGCTGAATATGGCGGAGAGGAAGGGATTCGAACCCTTGTGGGGATTGCTCCCCCAACCGATTTCGAGTCGGTGCCGTTATGACCGCTTCGGTACCTCTCCAGTGATAAATGTCTAACAGGTTTGATAAATATCCCGACCTATGCGATATGATTACCCCACAACGATTCGGGAATATCGTTCCACACGGGGCAACTGCATCAATCATGGGCTTTGAATCTACCGGGGCAAGATTCCAACCTGTCACTCAGGCTGCGTATTCTACCGTAAGCACACGGGCAACTGCCATGCTGCGTTTTGCCCTGCCCGGCCTGTTTTGCCTGCTGCTGGCTGCCTGTGGCCGGCCGCCCTCCATGCTCGAGCAGGTGCAGTCGCAAAACGAATTGATTGTCATCACCCGCAATGGTCCGACGACCTTCTTTGAAGGACCGAATGGCCCGACCGGTTTCGAATATCAACTGGCGAAGCGTTTTGCAGACTATCTTGGCGTCGAACTGCGCATGCTGGTACCACCCAATTTCAGTGACATCCTGCCCCTGGTTGCACTGGGTAACGGGCACCTGGCGGCTGCCGGCCTGACGGTAACCGAGCAACGCAAGGAAAAGGTCCGCTTCGGACCGGTTTACCAGATGATTACACCACAACTGGTCTATCGCAGCGGCTCCAGGCGGCCAAAGACACTGGCAGACCTCGACGGCCTGCTGGAGGTATTGGCCGGCAGCAGTCATGAAGAGCTGTTGATCAAGTTGAAAGATGACTACCCGAATCTGAGCTGGCATACCGATGGCGGGCAGGACATCGAGGAACTGCTGACCCTGGTGTGGGAACAACTCATCGAGTACACCGTTGCCGACTCCAACGAACTCGCCATTAACCGCCGCTACTACCCGGAATTGAAACCGGCGTTCGATCTCAGGGATCCGGAACCCATGGCCTGGGCCTTTCCGCGCAGTGATGATGACAGCCTGTTCAATGCGGCCATTGTCTTCTTTAACAAGATCAAGGCTAATGGCACGCTGGATCGTTTGATTGACCGCTACTATGGTCACATCGGTGAATTCGACTATGTCGGTACGCGCCGTTATCAGGCGCATGTCGAGCAGCGCCTGCCGCAGTACAAGGATATGTTTGTCTATGCTGCCTATGAAGCGGGTGTTGACTGGCGCTTGCTGGCGGCCATCAGTTACCAGGAATCACACTGGGATCCTGACGCCGAGTCACCGACCGGTGTACGCGGCCTGATGATGCTAACGAATGCCGCGGCCGAGGACATCGGTGTCGAGGACCGTCTTGACCCGGCACAGAGTATTCGCGGCGGCGCCCAGTACCTGCTGAAAATGAAGCAACGTATCTCCGAGGAGATACCGGAACCGGACCGTACCTGGCTGGCACTGGCCGCCTACAATGTCGGCCTCGGCCACCTTGAAGATGCCCGCATGCTGACCCAGAAAAACAAGGGCGATCCTGACAAGTGGGTGGATGTAAAAGAGAACCTGCCTCTACTGAGCAAGAAAAAGTGGTTCCAGCAAACCCGTTACGGCTATGCTCGGGGCCGGGAACCGGTGCGCTATGTGGAAAACATTCGCTCCTACCACGACATCCTGGTGTGGCTGACCGAGCAGGAAATGAACGGCTCTGAGCCGACGCCTGCACCGCCGGAATTTGATGTGCCTGCGATATAGTCGATTAGTGCTCGCCCAGCATCTCCGCTTCCAGCGATAGATACACCTGGTAGGCATTGCGCCGGTTGGCTTCTTCAAAGGCCGGTAACTGCTCGAAGTCTGACCAGTCGATCGCCGCGTAGGCTTCATCGAAGGGCACAAACTCCTCGACGGCAAGTGACATTTCGTTACGCAAAAAAGCCAGATAGCGGCGTGTCAGGCTGATGGCGTCGTTTGGATTTTCTGCGACCCCCCCGTGACCGGGAATCAAGGCAACCAGCTGTTCCGTCTCCATGCGCTCCAGTACCTGTGCCCAGTGCCGGGTATTGGCATCACCGACAAACGGGATACGCCCCTCGAAAATAATATCGCCGGAAAGCAGCACCCGATCGGGCATCACATACAGGGTCAGGTCGCCGTCAGAGTGGGCATTACCGACGACCGTGATGATAAATTCGACATCGCCCAGTTTGAACTGCATGCCCTCGCTCAGATAGCGGTCCGGATAAACCAGCCGGGTGTCGTCATTGACCCAGGGGTCCAGTGTGAAGCGACGTTCTTCCAGGCGTTCCCTGGCATTGTCCGAGGCCAGGTATTTTTCCGCGCCGGCCGGTGCCAGTATCTCCGCATCGAGGTCTGCAAAAACCTGCAAACCGTAGATGTGATCGGCATGATAGTGACTGACGATCACCCGCACGATCGGCTCCTTTGTGATCGCGCGTATCTTTTCCAGCAACAGCTGGCCGAGTGCCGGGGTGCCCAGTGCATCAAAGACCACCACACCGGCACCGGTGACTATGACGCCGGCATTGGAGATAAAACCCTGGTTATCGGTTGCGACGCCCGGGACGCCCTCGACAAAGTAGACATGTTCAGAGGCCTGCTTGAGGGTCATGTCAACGGTTGCGGGTGAACTGGCAGCGGTAATCGCTGACCAGATGACCAGAAAAACAAAAATCAGTGACTTTTTCATAAACATAGTCTGGTTAGTGACCATCCGGAAAGAATAATGCTCGCCAAGGCGCCAGGATCGCAAAGTTATAACTTATTGTTATCAATTGCATACTAAAATTCTATCTTTGCGTCTTTGCGAGAATATTTTCGTATTACTACCCGCGTCGGCTGCGAAAGAATTCTTTCAGCAGCTCACCGCAGTCATCGGCCAGTACACCACCGGACCACTCAACGCGGTGATTCAGCCCCGGAATTTCAAAGCCCCGCGCGCAACTTATCACTGCCCCGCTCTTCGGGTCATGTGCCCCGAAGACCAGTCGTGCCACGCGCGCATGCACCATGGCACCGACGCACATCAGGCAGGGTTCCAGGGTCACGTACAGTGTACTCCCCGTGAAGCGGTAATTATCCAGCCGCTCACCGGCTGCACGCAAGGCCATCACCTCGGCGTGCGCCGTCGGGTCGTGCCGGGCGATCGGCTGGTTCCAGCCTTCGCCAAGGCAGCTCTCGTCACTCACCAGCACCGCACCCACCGGCACCTCACCCGCCGCCCCGGCGTTGCGTGCCAGCGTTAATGCCTGCTGCATCCAGTGCTCATCGCTCATACGGTTTGTCGGCAGCAGGTGAACCGCCGGCGGTTACTCCCACTCGATCGTAAATAAGCTGAATAAATACAGCATTGGCAATAAGTTAGCATTTGCAGGAAATGTATATACCATGGAAAATACCATGATCAATAATTCTTAAAGAAATATTCTGCGACATTTTACTACATGGCCAAACAAGCAAAATAGGAATTCAGTTCAACCGAGTAAAACGTGAATCAACCACGTGAAGATTTATCGATGAAGAACTGCGGCACCGACCGGCGCTGTGAGCGCTCAATCTTCATCTTGCTCACGTACGGCATCCGGGGAAACATCGATCTCTTCGTAACTGAGATCCTTGTTACGTAACAATACCTTGGCCGTGGTGCAGTAGGGATACCATTCCTTCGAGTAGCTTTCAATTTTAGCCATGGTGACATCCTCCAGTTGTTGATGGTTACTCTTGCTCCGGTGTATGTTAGATGACGCGCAGCACTAATCGATGCTATAGCCACGCGATCACGACAGGCATCAAACTTCCAAGCACGACGGGCAATCCGATATACCCCATTCCGGATCGTCAAGCACCACCACCGAAGGATCCGCGCCCGCTGGCGATGCAACAATCCTGGACTGCAGCATTTACTAACCCGCATGCTGACCCGCGGTCACACCACCCTCTACGGGCAATACCGTACAGGTTATCCGATTCGCCTGCGCACCTGCCCAAAAAGAGGATTGCCAAGGTCACATCCAGTGCTTTTCCATTGCGCCCGGCGGATGTAAATCATTGAGTTTGGGTAACTCGTCTTTGACTTCCTTGTCACTCACGAAGGTGTGTATACCGGAGTTCCACGACCGCCTTGCCGGATCGGTTAACCCATGACTGTCGTATCATCTATACCGGTAATGAAAGCCACCTCTTCAGACACTCTACTCCCCAACAACAGGACAACAAAAACCTAAAAAAAATAATAAAATCAGGCCATAATCTGGCCACACAGGCGGGTCATTTGCAGATGCAATACCCAAGGCAATTTTATATGCACATCTATATCAGACACACCAGGCGACCAAAATGAAATCTT
>JBATFE010000397.1:0-3224 GCA_049664445.1 Gammaproteobacteria bacterium | reverse complement strand
TTCCGGCTCCCCCGTTAGCGGCGACCTGCGGCTCGATGAAATAAGGGACGCCCTGCTGACGGTGATCAATGCCGGCAAGCACAGAACCTGGAATATATCCCGCCGCGCACCGCATCTGTACCGGCATTTTCCCATCAAGACGCACCTGGATTTCAAGCTGGACGCGTATGACCAGCGCACCGTGATGGAACTGATTACCGCCGACCGCCCGGGCCTGCTTTCCCGCATCGGCAGGGCATTTGCCGATTGCAAGATCAGGCTGCTGAACGCAAAAATCGTGACCCTGGGTTCACGTGCGGAAGACGTATACTACATTACCAACCAGCATAACCAGCCGTTGACCGACGCCTCGGAAATCGCATGCCTCGAAGAGGCGGTTCACAAATACCTTGATATGGAAGGCAACCCGGACAGCGATCATCTCTAGGCATCGCAGGATGGCTTCCATTCGAGCAACTCCAGCGCATTGCCGTCCGGATCACGGCAGAACAGGGCTCGCCGACCCGAGCGACTCAGGGTATACGCAACGCCCGCCGCTTGCAGTGCAGCCACCACCCCGTCCAGCCCGGACACGCTCAGCGCTACATGACGGTCACGGCCACCATGTTCCGGCAACTGCGTTGCACGCAGTGAATCCGGCAACTCCAGCAGGTGTATCTGAGCCGCCCCGACGCGTAACCAGGCGCCGGGAAAATCCATGGCGGGCCGCGAGTCATCGACATCCAGACCCAGCACGCCGTGGTAGAACGCCAGTGCCCGCGCTGTATCACTGACCAGCAAGCTGACATGATGAATGGCCGTAATATCAGCCATCCTCGTCACCCGCATGAATACGTGCAGCCATGTAGGCCGCCGTCACGATCATGAATCCGCCCAGCCATTCCCTGTACAAGACCACCTCATCCGTCAACAACAGTGATGACAGCGCACCGATCACCAGTTCGAACAGCAGGATAACAGCAGAGCGGTGCACCGGCATGCGCGTGACACCATACAACACGGTCAGGGTCATCACCAGAAAACCACACACGCCAAGTGCCATCGCGGCAAGCACAACAGTGCTACTCACCGCGGGCAAGCCGGCATCAGTCAGCACCATCCAGGCGGCGGCGATGAGGACCACTCCCGACCAGCTGGCGGTGGACTTCAACAACACGCCGACGTTTTGCGTGCGGCGCACATAGACGTTACTCAGCGCAAAGGCAAAGCCGGACGATACCGCCAGCCAGTCTGCATTGTCACGCGGCCAGGGTATGCCAATATCCTCGTTCCACAACATGATGATCGCACCCGTCACCGCGATGGCGAACACCAGCATGGACCGGCCGTCGAGCCGTTCGCCGAGCATCAACCAGCCAAGACACACCGCCCAGAAGGGTGACAGATAGAACAGCAGCAGCACGCGTACGACATGGCCGTCCAGTACCGCCATGATGAAGGCCACATTGCACCAGCCCGCAGACAGCCCCATTAGCAACAAAGGCAATCTATTCGCTGCCAGCGACTTACGATCACGGAGCAGCACCCACAAGAATACACACAGGATGGCACCATAACTGATCAGTGCACTCCACAATCCTGACAGGCCCTGCCCCTCAAGCAGCCGCAACGGGTACCACACGACACCCCACAGGGTCGCTGTAAACAGCAGGCTGAGGACCGGCAGCAGGCGATTATCCTGTTTGGACGTATTCATGGCTTCCCTTATACTTTCACGACACACTCAGTGAAGCCAGTACAATTCTGTTGGCTGCATATTAAGTACAAATAATTGTAGCCACGGAACCCACTAAAGGACACGGAAGAATAAAAGCATTACTAAAAATATTTCCGTGTTCTTCCGTGGATTTCGTGGCCATTTAATAAACTATCGGCAGTGACCAATCTAGAGTCAGCAACATAACGAATGAACCCGAATCTGGCACAGCTGCAACCCTACCCGTTCGAGCGACTGGCAACACTGTTCGAGGGCGTGACAGCGCCCGCCACGCTGGCGCCGATATCACTGTCCATCGGCGAGCCGCAACATGCAACACCGGGTTTTATCACCGAGGAGGTGATTACCCACCTGCACGGTCTGTCACGTTATCCCCTGACACGCGGCATGCCGCAACTGCGCGGCGCCATTGCCGACTGGCTGGTACAGCGTTTCACATTGCCGGCAAACTCACTGGACCCCGAACGGCAGGTGTTACCCGTGAATGGCACGCGCGAGGCGCTGTTTGCCTTTGCCCAGTGCATCGTCAACCCGGGCAGCGACGCACGGGTGCTGATGCCCAATCCCTTCTACCAGATCTATGAAGGCGCGGCCCTGCTGGCCGGTGCCAGGCCCTGGTTTATGAATACCACCCGCGAAAGCGGCCTGCTCCCTGACTTTGAAGCCGTGCCCGATGCCATCTGGGAACGTTGCCAGCTGGTCTACATCTGCACCCCGGGCAACCCGACCGGTGCCGTCATGCCGGCATCCGCATTGCAACAGTTGATAGAACTGGCAGACAGGCATGACTTTGTGATTGCCTCGGACGAATGTTACTCGGAGATCTACAGGGACGGTGATATACCCCCCGCGGGTCTGTTACAGGCAGCCGCGGAACTTGGCCGTCATGACTACCGTCGCTGCGTGGTCTTTCACAGCCTCTCGAAACGCTCCAATGCACCCGGTCTGCGCTCGGGCTTTGTTGCCGGCGATGCCACCATCATGAACGACTTCCTGCGTTACCGTACCTACCACGGCTGCGCCATGCCACCGGCCACCCAGGCGGCCAGCATCAGGGCCTGGCAGGATGAAGCACACGTGGCAGAGAATCGCACCCTGTACACAGAGAAATTTGATGCCGTACTGGCTATTCTCGCGCCGCTGCTGGATGTGCAGTCACCGGATGCCGGGTTCTATCTCTGGGCACGCACACCGCTGGATGACACCGATTTTGCCAGGGAGCTGCTGGCACAGCAAAACGTCAGGGTGCTGCCAGGCAGTTTTCTTTCGCGCCCGGTAGATGGCAACAACCCCGGCAAGGATTATGTACGCATGGCGCTGGTGGCGCCGCTCGAGGATTGCATCGAGGCTGCAGGACGCATTAAATCGTATATTGTCAGCCGCTAGGCAGTTATCATTGCCGCATCCCGTCATGACCGAATTATTTACCTACCTGGAGATCAGCTCATATGAGTGACATGCAGTCTGTAATCGAAGCCGCCTTTGAACACCGCGCGGACATCACCCC
>JBATFE010000396.1:0-1611 GCA_049664445.1 Gammaproteobacteria bacterium | reverse complement strand
GCTGTGGGCGGCTACACCCGTGGCCGAGCGCTGCGAGCTGATGCGCCGCGCGGCCACGGTGTTGCGCGGCCATGCCGGGGACTTTGCCCGCATGATGACGCTGGAAATGGGCAAGCCGATCAGGGAGGCGCGTGCAGAAATCGAGAAATGTGCCCTCGGCTGTGAATACTATGCTGATGAAGGACAAGGGTTTCTCGTCGACGAGGTGATTGCCTCGGATGCCGGTCGCAGCCTCGTGACTTACCAGCCGCTGGGCACGGTACTGGCCGTGATGCCGTGGAATTTTCCCTTCTGGCAGGTGTTTCGTTTTGCCGCACCGGCCCTGGTGGCGGGTAATACCGGCCTGCTGAAGCATGCCTCCAATGTGCCGCAATGTGCGCTGGCCATCGAATCCGTGTTTGCGGAGGCCGGTTTTCCGCAAGGCGTGTTCAGAACACTGCTGATCCAGTCTTCGCGGGTCGCCGCGGTAATCCAGGACGTGCGGGTGCATGCGGTGACCTTTACCGGCAGCGAGCCGGCCGGGCGCCAGGTGGCGGCAACCGCTGGCGCGCAGGTGAAGAAATCGCTGCTGGAGCTCGGTGGTTCCGACGCGTTCATCGTGCTGCAGGATGCCGACCTCGATCTGGCGGTCGAGCAGGCAGTCACCTCCCGCTTTCTGAATACCGGCCAGAGTTGTATCGCGGCGAAACGCTTTATCGTGGTGGCGCCGATTGCCGATGAATTTGTCGCGCGCTTCAGGAAGGCCGTCGAGGCCATTACCGTCGGTGATCCGCTTGACGAATCCAATGCCATGGGCCCGATGGCGCGTATCGACCTGCGCGATGAGCTGCACCATCAGGTGGTCGACAGCCTCTCGCACGGTGCGGTGGGGATTACCGGCTGTAACCCGGAGGCGGGCAGCGGTTCATTCTACCAGCCATCCATCATCGATCACGTCAAGCGCGGCATGCGTGCCTATAGCGAGGAGCTGTTTGGTCCGGTCGCCATTATCATCCGAGCCGCTGACGAGGAAGACGCGGTGCATATCGCCAACGATACCGACTTCGGCCTCGGCGGCAGTGTCTGGACCCGCGACACGGCCCGTGGAGAGCGTATTGCCAGGCAGTTGCAGTGCGGGTGTGCCTTCGTCAATGGTCTGGTGAAGAGTGATCCGCGGCTGCCGTTCGGCGGTATCAAGAATTCCGGTTATGGGCGGGAGCTCTCGCGGTTGGGTATTCACGAGTTCGTTAATGCCAAGACCATCTGGATTCGGTGAGTTGTCTTTAGGTGTTGATATATATAAGGGTTCGCTGCTTCGAGCGAGGGGCTTCTTTATAACGAATCAGTTTCGCCCATTTGGGCGAGGTACTTTTCTTTGCTCCGCCAAAGAAAAGTACCCAAAAGAAAGGCGATCCCGGCGGCTTGCCCGCTACGCGGGTCCCCTGTGCTTCTTGTAAAGCCCGGCGCTCGCGCAACTCGCTGCGCTCAAACAGGCGCGAGCGTCATCCGGCCTTTACTGCGATGCTCGGCTGCGCCAGACGGGTGGGCGAAATTCAAAACAGCACCCAGAGACACAGCCGCGGCCTTCCCGTTTGCACTCACCGAGTACCGCAGCCATTCCGGGGAATAGGC
>JBATFE010000395.1:0-2600 GCA_049664445.1 Gammaproteobacteria bacterium | reverse complement strand
GTCAGGATTTCGCTGGCAAGGTCCACCAGAGACTGCACGTCAATCGCCTTGGCGTGCTTCGGTGAAGGTCCTAGCGCGGGGGTGAATTCAAGCGCACCCATGCCGCGTGTGCCCGTGTAGCACAACCGCTCCACGGGATTGAAGCTTGCCGGGTTGCGCCCTTCCCTTGCCAGCCAGGTATCGATCAGTGCGTTGCCGAAGCGGTCGGGCAGTGAATCCGCCAGCAGTCCGGGGAGGCCGTGAAAGGTGTCGCGCGGCAGGGCGGGGAATGAATAGATGCGCTCGGACAACGGCATCATCAACGGCGAAACCTCGATGCCGCTGTCGATGAATGCCGGGGCGTATTCAAAATGCGCGAGTTGCGTATCGTTGTCCCAGCTGACGGCGCCGATGGTTCGCCCCCAGAGGTCGACATTCGCAACCGTCATTCATCGGTCTCCCATGTCCAGGGCGTGGATGGCTTGTGCTGCCGTGGCGAGGAGGCGCGCTGCCGTTTCCTGCCCTGCATCCTGGCCTGTTGCAACGGGCTGATGGCGGGTTCTGGCAGCAGCGCGTCGAGGTTCTCGAGCAGCTTCAGGGTGCGTAACACGCGTATCAGGTTTGCTGCCTGGGTCGACTGGCCGCTCTCGAGGCGCTGGATGGTCGGTGTCGAGACGCCCGATTCGGCGGCGAGTGCACTTTGTGTCATGTTCCTGTTGAGGCGATAGCGTGCAAGTCGCTGCCCCAGTTCGTGCAGCACGGCCTCGTCCGACAGGGTGTTATCAATAGGCATAAGGCATCAAAAATATTGTGAAATACTTACTTTACGCCTGTAAGCTATCATTGTTGATGCTAAATAGCAAATAGATTGATTATTATAAATCAATTTTGATAGTTAATTGCCTATATATGTTATATACACATCATAGTTGATGTTTAGTGAAGCCTTTGTATGTGATTATTAAAATCTGGTCTGCAGAAAGGGAAAAACCTGAACACGGGCAAGCTGGATTCCTGGACAGGAAGGGTACCTGCATGCCGAACCCGGCAGACACAGGTGTGACTTCACAGAATCCGGTACGCGCCACGGTGATTCCTTGTCGGGCGCCGGGCACTGCGTTAACCTCAAATTATGAAACGATTAATAGTGTTCTTACTGGTATTTGTCTGCGCGAGCGCGAATGCGCAGATATTCAAGCGAATCGGTCCCGACGGACAGGTTTATTTTTCCGACCAGCCGGGGCCGGGTGCAGAGCGGGTTGAACTCCCGCCCATGCAAAGCATCAGCCTGCCACCCGTGACCGGGGAAACGGAGTCCACGGAGCCGGCAAGCGACATGACCACAGAACAGCAGCAGGAGGCCGCTGCCTTCTATACCGGGTTCAGCATCACCAGTCCGATCGACCAAAGGGGTATCCGCGCCAACGACGGTAACATCACGGTACAACTGTCAGTGCAGCCTGAACTCCGGCCCGGCGACATGATCGTCCTGAACGTCGATGGTGAAGACGGCGAGGCAACCCGTAGCAGCATTGATATGACAGTCGAGTTGACTAACCTGTCGCGCGGTCAGCATACCGTCAGGGCCACGCTGGTGGACAAAAAGGGTAACGAGTTAATCCAGTCAGACCCTGTTACCTTTTTTGTCATGCGTGTCGCGGGCGGCTAGCCAGGTATTATTTACAGGAGCCCATCATGACAGGGAGTAAGGAACCGCTGCGGCAAGTCGCATTCCGCGTGCAGGATAGAATGAGTAACCGACTGGGTGGATTGTGGCTGGGATACCTGTTACGGGGTTTGCTGGCGCTGGCGCTGGGATTCGGTGCCCTGTTCTGGCCAAGTGCGACGGTCGAGTTGCTGGTCCGGCTGGTGGGCATTTTTGCTATCCTCAACGGCTCCGCCGGCCTGTTCAGTGCCTACCAGGCACGCATGCCGGGTTCCTACTGGATGCCGGGATGGCTGAATCTTGGTGTGGGCGCCATATTGCTGTTCTGGCCGGGTGTGACCGTGCGCCTGCTGTTTTTCATTCTTGGCATCTGGGCAGTATTTCAGGGTGGCAGCCTGTGGCTGATGGCGCGCCAGGCGGCGGCAGACGATCCTGACAGGGGTTTGCTGAGCGGTGTTGGCGTGGTTGCGGTGCTGATCGGACTGCTGCTGATCTTCTGGCCGGCCACCGGGGCCGTGGCGATTTCCTGGGTGATTGCCGCGCTGGCACTGCTGGCGGGATTCATGCTGGTCTACATGGCCCTGCATCTGCATCGCGCCAGGCAGGGAATCAGCCACATGCGGTAGTAGGGTATTTGGCGCGCCCGAGAGGATTCGAACCTCTGACACCCGGCTTCGGAAGCCGGTACTCTATCCAGCTGAGCTACGGGCGCAAAATAACAGTAATGTCTTGCTCTCAATATACAGCACAACTTTAACAGTCGTTCCGAGAGGATTATTCGGGCCTTCGGCCCTCACCCCTTCGGGGCCGTCGTCGCCTTGCGACGACGTTCTGCGCCACCTTCGGTGGCTTGTCGAACCTCTGACACCCGGCTTCGGAAGCCGGTACTCTATCCAGCTGAGCTACGGGCGCAAAATTAAAAAAGCATTACCAAGAAATATCCTCGCAAGTATAC
>JBATFE010000394.1:0-13754 GCA_049664445.1 Gammaproteobacteria bacterium | reverse complement strand
TGCGTGTACTGCGTCCCGGAGGTGTTTTCGTGGTGACGTTCAGCAATCGCTGGTTTCCGACCAAGGCTATCCAGGTCTGGAGCGAGCTGCACGAGTTCGAACGCGTCGGTATGGTTACGCAGTGGTTGCAGCACGCCGGGTTTTCGGGTTTGCGGACGTTCTCGTCCCGCGGCTGGCCGCGTCCGAAAAGCGATGCGCATGCTAACGAGGCCGTGCTGTCGGACCCCGTCTATGCCACCTGGGGCTACAAGCCCGTGGAGTGAGCAGCGCAGGGTTGCTGCTCTGCATGGTAATGATCTTTGCGCACCACCCTGTATCAAGTGCAAGCTGGAATACCGGTTCTTGATTCGGGTCGATACTGCTAGACTCCGCAAATCCGCACTGGAGTGTGATGCGAATCCCCGTTCCGGGTGAGGCCGTTTCCCGTCGTCGTGAGGGTGTGGAATAGAGAAGGAAATGGTCAGGTAATGCTATGAATAATCTCGACGAACCGCTCATTAATAATAACGACATGTCGGAGTCTCCGCTCGCAACGGCCGACCCGGCCGTACGGGAACGCATACAACAGCTGGTCGATAAGCAGCCCTATGCAGTGCTTTGCGTGCAGGGCAATAACCAGCCGTATGGAGCGCTGGTGGCCTTTGCATTCTCGGATGATCTGCGGCATGCAGTGTTTGTTACCCCGATCGCAACCCGCAAGTACCGTCTGCTCAGTGAGTGTGATCATGTCGCACTTGTCATCGATAATCGGTCGAACAAGGCGGATGACCTGATGGAGATAGAGGCCTTGACCGTTACGGGTCGTTCACAAATGATCGAACGCGGGCACGAGTTCGACCGCTGGTCCGGGTTGCTGGTGACGCGCCACCCGTATCTGAAATCATTTGTGAAAGCGGCCACCTGTGCATTGTTCCGCGTCGATGTTGTGCGCTTTCTGCATGTCGCGCGATTCCAGGAGGTCAATCAATGGGTTCCGACCGTCCGCTCCTGATCCCGCTCGATGCGCCCGGACAATGGGATGAGCAACTGGTCGGAGGCAAGGCGGCAAAGCTGGCACAGCTCATGTGCGCCGGTTTCGAAGTGCCGCGGGGTTTCTGCCTGACGACGCGGGCTTACGAAGCGTTTGTGAAAGATGCCGGGATTACCGCGGCCATTAGCATGGAACTTGGCCGCAAGTCGCTGGAGGACATGCGCTGGGAAGAAATCTGGGATGCCGCATTGCGGATTCGGGCAACGTTTCTCGCCCAGCCGCTGTCCGGCTTGCTGCATGACGCTGTCGCTGAAGGTCTGCGCGGTTTCGATGCTTCCACACTGCTTGCGGTTCGTTCCTCGGCAATCGGTGAAGACTCCGCCGGGCGCAGCTTTGCTGGCTTGCATGAATCGATCATCGGGGTCAGCGGCCAGCAAGCCGTGGAACATGCAGTGCGGCTGGTATGGGCCTCGCTGTGGTCGGATGCAGCCTTGCTTTACCGCAGGGAACTTGGTCTCGATCCGGCGCACAGCCGCATGGCCGTGCTCGTTCAGGAGATGGTCGATGCCGATTGTTCAGGCGTTGCTTTTGCCCGTGATCCGCGCGACATACACAGGGAATGTGCGGTCATAGAGTCGGTTCCCGGCCCCTGTGGCCTGCTCGTTGATGGCCTGGTTGATCCCGATCACTGGGAACTCGACCGCAAAACTCGCCGCATCATCGCATGGCTTCCCGGCCAGCGAGATGATAGGCAGCAGCATGCTCCGCTGCTTGAAACTCGCGATCTCGAGCAGATCCTGGAGACATTGCTGTCGGTCGAGCAATTCTTTGGCTGGTCCCCCGACATGGAATGGACGGGGAAATCCGGTTCACTCACGGTCCTGCAGGCCCGGCCGATTACCGCCGCGGCGCCTGACCAGGATGAGAAGCGGACCTGGTATCTCAGCTTGCGGCCCGGTGATGTCCGCCTGAAGGAGCTGCGCACGCGTGTCTCTGACGAGCTGATCCCGGAACTGGAGGCAGTGGGACTGGCGCTCGCAGCCGAGGAACTCGAGTCACTCGATGATCTGCTGCTGGCCGATGCGATCGAGACACGCGCTGCAACCATCGCGAGGTGGAAGAAAATCTACCGGGACGACTTCATCCCGTTTGCGCATGGCGTGCGGCGCCTTGCAACCTATTACAACGATGCGGTGCAAGCGGAAGACCCCTACGAATTCGTGGCTCTGCTCCGGGATCAACCGTTGGTCGCCACGCAACGAAACGATGCCATTGGGCAACTCGCTCAACAGCTGGCAGCAAATGCAATGCTGTGCTCAGCCGTTGCACGTCTGCTCGCAGAATATGCCGGTAATTTGCATTGGCCGACATTCCGTGATGCGCTGATGCGGACCGCAGATGGCGCTGAGGCTTTTGTCGATGGCTTCGACGACATGAACGACCGCTTTCTCGATATCGCTTACGATCAGGAGCGGCTGCACGATCAACCTGAATCCATGTTGCGAAACCTGCTGGAGCTGTCTCAGGGTCCGAACCCGTCCTGCCGCAATCAGCCGCTGGCCGGCGATTCTGCTGCGTCGCTGCGAAAACGTCTGCTGGATGCGGTTGGCCCGCAACGACGTGAAGAGGCGCTTGACGTGATAGAAACCGGGCGCGTTAGCTGGAGACTTCGTGACGATGACAATCTGCTGGTGGCCAAGCTGGAGAGCCAGCTGCTGCGTGCACTGGATGTGGCCGCGAAACGTCTTCGCGCGCTCGGCAGACTTTCTGGCCGGGGACAGCTCAACGACACGCATGTCGAATCGATGGTTCAAGCCCTGCGCGACGCATCAAGCGCCCCCGTCAGGCTTGAAGCGACGGCTAAAGTGCCCGCAAGGCAGACGTCTTTCACGCCGCCTGGCGAGAGCCCGCGGCAATTGATCGGACAACCCGCTTCGCCCGGTGTTGCCACCGGCACAGTACGCTGCATTCGCGGGCACAGCGATCTTGGCACCTTCAGGCATGGCGAGGTCCTCGTCTGCGATGCGATCCAGCCGACGATGACACACCTGGTGCCGCTTGCGAGTGCCATCGTCGAACGCCGTGGCGGAATGCTGATCCATGGCGCGATCATCGCACGTTAACTCGGCATCCCCTGTGTCAACGGTGTCCGCAACGCGGCCGAGACGCTGAAAAACGGCGACCTTGTGACTGTCGACGGTCATCTGGGAATCGTCGTGGTTGGGGCTGCCGAGTTTGACCTGGAGCTGGGCGGGAAAAGCACCTGACCCGGTGCATGACCTGACTCAGTTCAGGCCCAGCAAGGTGAGCAGTTGCGTCATGTTGCGGACTTCTGCATGGACAGGTATGCCCGGTTCAGCCGCTACACCCTGGCGGTTCATCCAGATAACGGTCACGCCCGCATTCTGCGCACCGGCAAGATCGGTACCCGGTTCATCGCCGATGTGGGCGAGTTCCGCAGCACCCACGTGTGCACGCCGGCAGGCTTCCTCGAACATGCGTGGATGGGGTTTGGCCTTGCCGGTGGATGCTGCCGACAGTGAAAAGTCAAACAGCTGCCCGAGACCGAGGCGTCCCACGTCTGCATTGCCGTTGGTGAGCGTGCCCAGGCAGTAACCGGCACTTCGCAATCTCCGTAACGCAGGCTCGACATCGCTGTAAAGGGTGACCCGGTGGCGTGCATCCAGAAAAACGGCAAACGCAGGCTCCACCAGGCTGTCATCATAACCGCTCGTTCGCGCCACGATGCCCAGCGAGTTTTTGCGCAGCGCGGTGACGTCATGGCGCAGTTCCGGGTTTTGCTGCAGTAGCGACTGGCGCAGGCTCCACATATCCTCGAGGCTGTAGCGCAGTTTGATGCGCGGATAGTGCAGGCATAACCAGTCATACACCGTCTGCTCGGCCGCCATCAGCACGGGTCGGTTATCCCAGAGCGTGTCGTCCAGGTCGAAGGTGAGTGCGCTGAGATGTTTCACTGTGTCAGTTTACCGTGACCTGCATGCCGCGTTACTGTTGCACGATCCCGAATTGCAGACCCCGCTATCCGTAATTCAGCTTGTTTCGTTCTGCACTCTGCGTTCAGTCTTTAAATAAGACAGGCTTGTCTCGTTGAAGGGGGTCGCTGCCACACCAAACCTTTCGACTGTCTGTTCACTATCGCAGGTGTTGCCCTGCATCAGCATCGTCAGCTGATCGCGGGTGATCGGAAAGAACGCAAACCGGTCAAGTGCCGTGGCAATGACCCTGAGCAGCATGACAGGAGCAGGAAGCGCCCATTTGCCTGTCCCGGTGGCATGCGCAATGGTCTGCACGATGTCTTTCCAGGTCAGGGCATCGGGTCCGCAGAGTGGGTAAATCTGTCCTGCCGTATCGGGCATTTGCAGGGATTTTACAAAGACCGCGGCGACATCCTTCACGTGCACGGGGGACATGCGGAACATGCCGGCTGCCGTCGGCAGCATACCGTCGTAAAACAGCGGTGCCGGCAGCGGCGAACGCACCACCTCACGGTACAGCCGGGTGGCAAACTCCATCCGGCCGCGCGGATCACCGAACAGCACCGAGGGCCGGAACACGGTCCAGTCCAGTCCGCTGCCGGCAAGGTACTGCTCTGCCCGGTATTTGCTTCTCTGGTACCCGGTTCCATCGGGCTTCACACCGTTGGCGCTCATCAGGATGAAGCGCTGTACGCCGGCTGCCCGGGCGGCATCGATGGCGTGTTTTGCACCCTCGTAATGCAGCGCCTTGTATGTCTCGCCGCGTGCCGGCGACTCACGCAGAATGCCGATGTTGTAGATCACGGCATCCGCATCGGCGCTGGCTGTTCGTACCGCGACAGTATCGGTGATGTCGCCCTCGACCAGTATGCATCGCCCGGGTTGTTGTACCTTGTGTCTGCTGGTTGCATGGACCAGTACCACGGGTTGGTGCCCCTGTTCCAGTAGTGCGTCGATGAGGTAGCTGCCGACGAAACCGGTCCCGCCAAAAATTGTGACTTTCATAGCGTGTTTTCCCCTCCTGTCCGGGTCATCGGGTATCGATCGTGGTCGCACAGCCACCTGTGCCGCAGCGGCGCCGGTAGCGCCATGCTGCGAAATGTCGGTAGGCGAACCCGAGCGGGGCGCGCAAACCGGTCGTTGTAACCAGTCGTGCCAGCCACCGGTATGCCGGCAGACGCCCCCAGATGACCAGGAAGGCATCCACGCCACGGTGCCACTGACCACTGCCGTCGAGTACGTGCAGTTCAGCCATGGCATGCTGCAGATCGAGGCCATAGTCAGCCAGCACCACAGGCTCGCTGGACGCGTCTACCCAGTGCAGCCGTTCAGCCTTGTCGATGCCTCGATAGTGGGCAATCTCACGTCGGCAGAGCGGACAGGAGCCGTCAAAGAATACCACCGGGCGTGGCTCTGCAATGTGTGTCTCTGAAGGATGTCGTGTATCCACTGCTTTGTCTCCTGTAAGGGTGCCGCACCGTCAGGTCTTGCGGCGCTACTTCTGTATAACCTACTACAATTATTGTACAAATATGATGTATATTGTACACAATATGTACAATATTAACAATGCTGCGTTTAGCGAGTCGTCCACTGTCAACCAGTGAGCAGAATATTATGAAGGGTTGATGATGATGCCAGTATATGAGGGTTGTTATTCAACGACTGGGGAGCGAGCGTGAAGCCTACAATTTACATTGTTAGCGTCAGCCTGGAATCATCCTGCCACGCAATTATCAGCAAGCATTCTATTTCTGCCTGCCTCGGGAATTTTTGCTCCTGGAAAGAATCTTTCGTTGCATTGCAGCATCTGCAACGCCCTGTTCTTCAGCTTTACGCAGCAGGAAATCCGCACGCTTGTAATCATAAGGCACACCCAGGCCGCCGGCATACGCCAGGCCAAGCGCATATTGCGCAAGCGGTAATTCCTGCGCTGCAGATTTTTTGATCCACTTGACAGCTTCGCTGTCATTCGCGGTGACTCCGAGACCACTTAAATACAGTAATCCGATATTCAGCTGCGCCTCGGCATTGCCGTGTGCCGCAGCCTTCCTGAAGTACTTCATCGCATTGCTGTAGTCCCGGGGGACACCCAGACCATCCCGGTAGAATTCTCCAAGATAATTCTGCGCAGATGCATCATCAATGTCCGCGGCTTTTTTATACCATTTGAATGCAGTGCTGTAATCCTGGGGGGTTCCTTCACCGTAGTAATGCATACGCGCGATCAGTTTCATTGCATCCACGTGACCCTGGAATGCCGCTTGCGTACTCCACATCATTGCCAGTATGTAATCTTTATCAACGCCTTTGCCCTGGTAACAGGCATAGCCAAGGCCGAATTGTGCATCAGCAGAACCTTTCGCAGCTGCAGGTCTGAACCATTTGATGGCCTCACGGTAATCCTGCTGCGTTCCTTCACCCTCGTAGTACATTTTTGCGAGGTTGTATTCTGCCTCGGTATCGCCTGCTGCTGCAGCTTTCCTGAACCACAGGATGGCCGCCGAATTATCCTGTTTTACGCCATGTCCGTGTAAATAGGCACTACCCAGCTTGCTCCATGCCCTCACATTGCCGCGTTCTGCTGCACTCCGAAACCATGTCACGGCCTTTTTATAATTTTGCGGGAGTCCCTTGCCTTCAAAATACATGGCTCCCAGTCTGAACTGCGCCTCGCTATTCCCCTGGTCAGCAAGCTTTCTGTATTCCTTGTAAGCGTCTGTGTAGAAGCCATTGTTGAAAGCATTATTTGCTTCATTGATTCCTGCAAACAGTGAATTGGCAGCCACAAGCAAGAGCAGGGTTAGTGAGTACTTTATTGCCAGTATCATTGTCTTTCCTCTCCAGACAGCCGTGCGTGATACACCTGTATTCATCCCGATTCCGCTGCTGTTGTTACCCCGGTAACCGGTCATGCCTTGTTTTCGGATATGCCGGTCAGTCCCGACTGGTCCCGGTCTGACAGGCAGCGCACCGGGGGCAGCAGTAGCACACCATACCGGATAAACCACTTTTCATGAAGGCGGAATCCGGTAGCGAAATAAATCGGGTGTTTTGATGAGACCTGTTGTCGAGGAATTTGTTGCCGGGTATCGGCAGTCTCGATCGCGGCAACCGGTTCGGGTGATTCATGAAATCCGGATCGAAACTAATATCGATAGCATATAACAACAGACGTATATATGATTTAGCATATGTTGCGGGTGTCATGACTGGCGGTCAACCATCCAGCCACTTGGCCCAGTTTTCAACACATTAGTCACGAGCAACGCTGCCATGGAAGCCGAACTGTTTTTCAAAGCCATGGGCGACCTCACCCGTCTGCGCATGCTGGTGTTGTTGAGCAGCGAGGGTGAACTCTGTGTCTGCGAACTGACCCACGCACTTGACGAGATTCAGCCGAAGATATCCCGCCACCTCGGGCAGTTACGCGAACTCGGCGTGGTACTCGACCGGCGTCAGGGTCAGTGGATCTATTACCGGCTCAATCCCGATTTGCCGGCATGGGCGCGCCAGGCGCTCACGGTGACAGTTGACGGCGTGCTCACACAATCCCCCTTTAACGACGACCTGCAAGTGCTTGCGGAGATGCCGAACCGTCCGGAAAGCGCCTGCTGTGCCTGATCAATACAGATCGATTTCAACAAGGAGCTGATCAAATGACTGTTCGTATTGGTATTAACGGTTTCGGGCGTATGGGCCGGCTGGGACTGCGTGCCGGCTGGGGCAGGGAATCGCTGTCGTTCGTGCGGGTGAATGAGACGGCTACCGATGCCGCGGGCTCGGCACACCTGCTGAAATTCGATTCGGTGCACGGGACCTGGGCCATGGAATGCGCGGCCGAAGGTACCGCGATGAGCGTCGCCGGCCAGGGTATTGCCTATAGCCGCAATGCGGCTATTGACGAGACCGACTGGTCGGACTGCGACATCGTGATCGAGGCCACCGGCAAGCATCACAAGCACGCAGAGACGCTGAACAACTACTTCGACCAGGGTGTAAAGAAGGTCATTGTCGCCGCTCCGACGGAGGGTGCGCTGAATATCGTCTATGGCATCAACGATCACCTCTACGACCCGGCCGTGCACCACCTGCTCACGGCGGCTTCCTGTACCACCAACTGTCTGGCGCCGGTGGTCAAGGTGATGCATGAAAATATCGGTATTGTGCATGGTTGCATGACCACCATTCACGATATCACCAATACCCAGACCATCGTCGACAGGGGTCACACCGACCTGCGCCGGGCCAGGGCCTGCGGTCAGTCGCTGATCCCGACCAGCACGGGGTCCGCCAGGGCGATCACCACGATCTTCCCGGAACTCACCGGCAAGCTGAATGGCCATGCGGTGCGTGTGCCCCTGCTCAATGCCTCGCTGACCGATTTTGTCTTCGAGGCAGCGCGCCCGGTCACGGCAGAGGAGGTCAACGGCTATTTCAGGGACGCGGCCGTGGGAGCCCTGCAGGGCATCCTCGGTTAGGAGGAACGTCCGCTGGTATCGGTGGATTACCTGAATGATCCGCGCTCGTCGATTGTCGATGCGCTCTCCACGATGGTGATCGATGCTACCCAGGTGAAGGTCTATGCCTGGTACGACAACGAATGGGGCTATGTGAACCGGATGATGGATCTGGCCGGCAAGGTCGCCGGAACCCTGTAGAACGTGGATGCCGCGACCCGCAACTATCTGGTGGTGACGGGTGGCTACTGGGCCTTCACCGTTACTGATGGTGCCATCCGCATGCTGGTGGTGCTGTATTTCCACCTGCTGGGCTATTCGCCTTTCGAGGTGGCCATGTTGTTCCTGTTCTACGAGTTCTTCGGTATTCTCACCAACCTGGTCGGTGGCTGGCTGGGTGCGCGTATCGGGCTGAACCTCACCATGCACATTGGCATGGGCATGCAGGTCTTGGCGCTACTGCTGCTCACTGTCCCCGACGCCTGGTTGTCGGTACCCTATGTCATGGCCGCCCAGGCCCTGTCCGGCATCGCCAGGGACCTGAACAAGATGTCGGCCAAGGCGAGCGTCAAGAAGCTGGCCGGTGATGGTGGCGAGTCGAAGCTGTTTCGCTGGGTGGCCGCATTGACGGGGTCCAAGAATGCGCTCAAGGGGGCGGGCTTTTTCATCGGTGCAGCGCTGCTCGAGGGGATTGGTTTTCGTGGTGCCCTGGCGGTACTGGCCGGGTTGTTGTTAATGGTCTTGATCGTGACCGCCCTGCTGCTGCCCGGGGGTGTCGGCAAGATGAAGTCGAAGCCGAAGTTCACCCAGGTATTCTCCAACACGCCGGCGATCAACTGGCTGTCAGCCGCCCGGTTTTTCCTGTTCGGTTCACGTGATGTGTGGTTCGTGGTGGGGCTGCCGGTGTTTCTCTACTCGGTGCTGGGCTGGAGCTTTATCCGGGTCGGGGGATTTCTGGCGCTGTGGGTGATCGGTTACGGCATCGTCCAGGCCAGTGCCCCGCGCCTGCTTCGCCGCAGTCACCACGGCCAGGGACCGGGTGGTGGAACCGCGCGGCTGTGGGCCTTTATCCTGGCGCTCTTTCCGGCGGCCATTGCCCTGGGTCTGCAGTACGGGTTCGACCCGGCGCGGGTGCTGGTGAGCGGGCTGGTGCTGTTCGGGGTGGTTTTCGCCATCAACTCGGCGCTGCATTCCTACCTGATACTGGCCTACTCGGATTTCGACAGGGTGTCCATGAACGTCGGCTTCTACTACATGGCCAATGCCGGCGGGCGCCTGACCGGAACGGTGCTCTCCGGTTGGGTTTACCAGACCCAGGGGCTGGTCGGCTGTCTGTGGTGTTCGGCGGCTTTTGTGCTGGCGGCGGCCCTACTGTCCTTCAAGCTGCCCGCCGTCGGGTCACAGGCCGAATCGGGCCAGTAACCGGCCCCTGAGTGACGGGTGTACCAACGCGTTGACCTTCGACATGCCGGGTCTCGATTCGTCCTTCCGTGCATTCGTGTGCCATGCCTTTCTCATGGCTGAAATATCCCGATGCAGGCGCAAACCACGCAGTGATGCTGCTACACTTAAAGGCAATGGAGCATCTTGATATACAGCAACAGGATGGTGAAATCATGGACACACGGGCAGAACTGGAAGCCACCATTTACGACATGGTGCAGGCTGGCAAGGGCATTCTGGCAGCCGATGAAAGTGCGCCGACGATTGCCAGGCGCTTCGCCGCTATCAACGTCGAGTCAACGGAAGAGCAGCGACGCAGTTACCGTGGCATGCTGTTCAGCACACCGGGGCTGGATGAATTCATCAGCGCCGTTATCCTCTTTGAAGAGACGCTGACGCAACAGTCGGATGAGGGCATGGCGTTGCCGGAAGTGCTTGCCAGCAAGGGCATTGTGCCCGGCATCAAGGTGGACAAGGGCTTGCAGCCACTGGCCAATGCAGCGGGCGACAAGGTTACGCAGGGACTGGATGGTCTTGCCGAACGCCTGCAGCTCTACAAGACACAGGGGGCACGCTTTGCCAAGTGGCGCGAGGTCTACCCGGTCACTGCGCACAATCCGACTGCACTCGGTCTCGATGTGAACGCGGAGATGCTGGCGCGTTATGCCGCGATCTGCCAGACAGAAGGGTTTGTACCGATTGTGGAACCCGAGGTTCTGATCGACGGCGACCACAGTATTGAACGCAGTGCGGAAGTGATCGAGGCGGTGCTGCACGCCGTGTTCCATGCCCTGCAGCGACACAAGGTGGTACTCGAATGCATCGTGCTCAAGCCCAGCATGGTGACCCCGGGCAAGGAACATCCAGTCAGGGCCACGCCTGAAGAGGTAGCCGAGGCAACCGTCAGGGTGTTCAGGCGCGTGGTACCGGCAGCCGTACCGAGCATCAACTTCCTCTCCGGTGGTCAGACGCCGGAAGAGGCAACGGCGAACCTCAATGCCATGAATGCACTGTTCAGGGATGCGCCCTGGGAACTGTCATTCTCCTACGGGCGTGCCTTGCAGGAACCTGCACTGAAGGCCTGGCAGGGCAAGGCTGAAAATGCGGCCGCTACACAGCAGGCCCTGTATCAACGAGCCTTTCTGAACGGTGCTGCACGAACCGGCGAGTATGTGCCTGCTATGGAAACGGAAGCGTTTATCTAGCCCCCTTGCCCTGCTACTGTACTACCTGCGGCGGTTACAGCCGCTCCGGCAAATGCTTGCGGATCTCCGGTGCGTCATACTGTCCCAGATTTTTCTCTATTTCGGAAATCTTCAATCCCGGGGCATGTTTCAGTTGCTCGCGCAGCAAACCGAGCAGCGACGGGCCGGCCACCAGCAGCAGGCGGTCACAGCGTCCTTCATCATGTGCGGCCTGCAGATGGTCGGCAATCCGCCTGGCGAAGCGAATCGTTTCCTGCTGGTCGGGTTCGATGGACGAACCCATGGCATGACGTCCCTGGCCCTTGCTGTCAAAACTGCGTCCGGGGCGGTCGGAGGTCAGTGTCTGTTCGCGTTGACGTGCCTGCGGATGTTCCAGTGCATCCACCTCCAGTAATGCCCCGCGGGGATCTGCAACGGTAAAAATCCGGGCCTTGCTTTTGTCTGCAACCACTACCCAGTGTTTTGACATAACACCTCCTGACGCATATATATAATTCCCGTACCATTAATTATAGACGCTGTCAGCACCTTCCTGTTTGATCAGGATCATGCTTTTGCTCCAACCGGTATTTCCTCTAACCTGGTTGCACTATACTTCTATTGCAGTAGCAGACAAACATTGTATTTTACTTAAGGAGGTCGAAGATGGCTGTGGCAGAGACCGTACAACAAATTCTTGAACAACAGGCTATTGAGTATGAGCTGGTATCGCATCCGCACTCGGGTTCCAGTCACGAAACAGCCGTAGCCGCTCATGTCAGTGATGACCATATCGCCAAGGCGGTCATGGTGAAGGATGCAGCCGGCTATGCCATGGTCGTGGTACCGGGCAGTCACTGGGTCGAGATCGAGCACCTGAGAAAGGAACTCAAGCGGGAGTTTCACCTTGCTGCCGAGGACGACTTCGCAAAACTGTTCGGCGATTGCGAACCAGGGGCCGTTCCACCGCTTGGCCCGGCTTACGGCATCGAGACATTCCTCGACGAGGCACTCACCAGTCTGGCCAATGTCTATTTTGAGGCAGGCGACCATGAGCAACTGGTTCATACGACGGGTGAAGATTTTCAGAAACTGCTGGGCGGTGTGCGACACGGCTACTACAGTCATGGGGATTGAGCCCTGAAGTCTGTGACTGACCCTCCTCAGTAATGCGCTAAAAGCAGAGTATGATCAGCAGCCTTGGCACTGTCGTGCTGCTGGCACTGCTACCGGGCGGGGCATCCTGTACATGACAAACATCCCGGGTGGTTCCTGGTCCGGTGCAGTGTCGCAGCACCGGGGAGAATGACGGGTGTCAATGAAACCGCTGTGCTTCACGCATACAATGTTGTAAACATGTTGGCAGAAATCGCCTGTACAGCCATCACGAAACTGCAGTCAGGTGTCGACCGCAACCGCTGACAACCACCGTCTGACGACAAGGACCGATTTATGACCATCAAGCATCTGCAACCCGATAATCTGTACCAGCGCTGCGATCCGGCACAGTTCGAATTCAGGACGACGGAGCAGCTGGAGGATCTGGCAGAAGTCATTGGACAGCCACGGGCGGTCGAGGCAGTCAGGTTCGGTATTGGCGTGTTGCACAAAGGCTATAACCTGTTTGCACTGGGTCCGACCGGCACAGGCAAGCATGCACTGGTACTGCGCTACGCCAGCGAGCAGGCCAGGACGGACAACCTTCCACCGGACTGGTGCTATGTCTACAACTTTCAACAGCCACATGCACCACGCATGCTGCGCATGCCTCCCGGCCGGGGTGTCGAACTGGAACGGGACATGGCGCAACTTGTCGCAGACCTGCACGATACCATTCCCGCTGTCTTCGATAGCGACGAGTATCGCACCCGTTCACAGGCGATAGAGGATGAGCTTGGCGAACAGCGGGAACAGGCACTCAAGGAAGTCCAGGGTCATGCTGAAGAGAAGAAGATCTCACTCATCAGAACCCCTACCGGTTTTACCCTGGCGCCGGTGCGGGATGGCGAAGTGCTCGATCCGGGTGAGTTTAAAAAATTGCCGGACGACGAGCGCAAGCGCATCGAGCAGGATACCGAAAACCTGCAGGAAGAGTTGCTCAAGGTGCTGCAGCAGATGCCGGGCTGGCAAAAGGAAACCCGTGATCGTATTGGCAAGCTCAATCGCGAGATAGCATCCAGTGCCGTCACGCACCTCATCGACAGCTTGCGTGCCAGTTACCGGGAACTGCCGGCAGTCATCAAGTATCTTGATGACGTCGAAAAGGATGTCATCGAGAATTTCCGCCATTTTTTGCGGCAGGAGGAGGAAAAACACGGCTTGCAGGTTTTCGGTATCGATATTGGCCAGCGTGATGACGAGATGCAGGTGGACAAGCGCTACCAGGTGAATGCCTTCATTACACATGAAAATCACGACAGTGCACCGGTGATTTATGAAGACTACCCCAGTTACAACAATCTTATCGGTCGCGTCGAACACCGTGCCGAGCTCGGTGCCCTGATTACCGATTTCACCATGATCCGTCCCGGTGCACTGCACCGCGCAAATGGCGGCTACCTGATCGTGGATGCACTCAAGGTGCTGATGCAGCCGTTTGCCTGGGAAGGTCTGAAGCGCGTATTGCAGGCCGGTAAAATACACATTGAATCGCTCGCTCAGCTGATGAGTCTGGTGAGTACCGTCTCGCTGGAACCGGAAC
>JBATFE010000393.1:0-2222 GCA_049664445.1 Gammaproteobacteria bacterium | reverse complement strand
CACAAGCTGAGCTACCGCGTCTTTTATTTCACCGTCTATAGCCTCGGCTTGCGACTCGGTGAAGGATTGCGTCTGGAGGTGGGCGATCTCGACGCAACACGCCAGCGCGTCCATATCCGTGATGCCAAGGGCAATAAAGACCGTTTTGTACCCCTGCCGAATACGACGCTGGATCTGCTGCGTCGCTTCTGGTCTGTGCATCGTCATCCCGTGCTGCTGTTCCCCAATCGCCATGGCGGACTGAAGACGGCGGGCCTAGCCACCACACCTCTCGATCGCGGTGGTGTTCAAACAACGATGCGCAAGGTCGTTGCTGCCTGTGGGATAAAAAAAAGATCACCCTGCACAATTTGAGGCACAGCTACGCCACTCATTTGATCGAAGCGGGTGTCGATCTGATCGAGGTACAGAAAATCCTCGGCCATCGTTCCATCCTGACCACCGCGAGGTACACGCACCTGACCTCCAACACGGACCATAATGCAAAACAGGTCATTAACGATTTGATGGCTGGTTTCTCCATTGGATGGGGGAATGTCAAATGATCCTGCTCTCATCGATCATCAAAACCTTTGAACCCGCGTTCCTGGATCAATACCAAGGGCAGATCCTGCCGTCTCATCACAAGGCGCTTGCCGCCATGAAGGTCTGCCGGACGCATCACAGCCCACGCCTGCGAGCAGGCTGCTCCCAGTGCGAGCACACCATGACGGTGCCGCACTCGTGTGGCCACCGCAACTGCCCGCACTGTCAGCACCATGAAAGCCAGCAATGGCTGGAACGCCAACTCCAGAAGCAGGTACCTGCCGAGTATTTTCTATTGACCTTCACGCTCCCCGCTGAACTCCGATCACTGGCGTGGTGCCATCAACGTCTGCTCTATGCGCTGATGATCCAGTGTGTCTGGGAGACGGTACGAACCTTCTCGCAGAATTACAAGCAACTTCAGGGTATCCCAGGCGCAATTGCGGTCTTGCATACCCATTCACGCTGTCTGGATTTTCATCCGCATGTGCATCTGGTGATGCCGGCCGCGGCCATGGATGCTGTCAAGGGGCTGTGGCGCACCAAAGGCGGCAAAAGCAAGAAACCCTATCTGTTCAACCATAAGGCGCTGGCCAAGGTGTTTCGCGCCAAGCTGCTGAGTGCCATCTCCGACGCAGGACTGGCTTTACCTTCAAGTTACCCCGAAGAGTGGGTGGTGGATTGTAAATCGGTTGGTACCGGTGAGAAGGCATTGGTCTATCTCGGTCGCTACCTCTATCGTGGCGTGATTCAGGAGAAAGACATTGTCGCCTGCCAGGATGGGAAGGTGACGTTCCGTTATCAAAACAGCAAGACGAAACACATTGAGTACCGAACTGTTACAGGCGAACAGTTCTTGTGGCTGTTTCTCCAGCATGTGCTGCCGAAGGGGTTTCGGCGGGCGCGAAATTTCGGCTTTCTGCACCCCAACAGCAAGCAGCTGATTCGCTTGCTTCAGTATTTACTGGGGCTTGACCTGAGCCGTGCGTTGCGGCTACTGAAAAAACGACCCCAGATGATCTGCCCTTGCTGCGGTGCCAGAATGAAGATTCTTGAAACACGGCTTCCGCCGCTCTTCACCTATGCCGCTCCAGTATCTCCATGACCGGAGAAAATCGACATTGATGATGTAAACGTAAACAGCCATCGAGAGAGCGACTAAAATCAGCCAATAGCGCTGAGTGATACGCTCGGCTAAAATAAGCCTGTAACAAACAGATTATCGCCTCTTATAGCGCTACCTTGCCGCAATGGCAATCGTATAAATGGACTGTGTGGATTTGCAGGGCACCGCAAATCCTCAAGCCCAGCATGAACGAAAAAGATATTTTCCTAGAGCGCCCCACCCATTTGAAAACAACGGGCTCGTCCAACAAACGGTTCAGATTGTGGTTCGTTCCTCACACAATCTAACCTTATTCGTTAGGCATTTTGCTATTCATCGGAACATTGGATTGTTTCACGATTCCAGCTTCCTCCTCTGTCTAGGCATTTATCCATTAATACAAAACGCCCAACTATAGGGACTAATAGCTAATATTGCCCCCAGTACAATAAAAGCGGCAGATCCTGTCGTTGCTCGTGGAAATGTACATATACCTTTAAAAAGACCTATCCTGAAACACAAAGCTGCCAATGAAAAACCAAGATGCCCTAGAGCTCGGCGTGACCAGCCTAACGGGTAAGGATTTGGCGGC
>JBATFE010000392.1:0-2703 GCA_049664445.1 Gammaproteobacteria bacterium | reverse complement strand
CGTCCCCGGCGCGATTCGCAGCATGACAAAGAACAATCACGCCGGGGACGGCGCTCCTGCAGCACGGATCCAGAACCTCGCTGGTGCGTAACCCTGCTCAGTCTGGTGCAGTTTTAGAGCCGGGTATGACGCAGGCGCAGCGAATTGCTGATGACGGAGACCGAGCTGAAGCTCATGGCGACGGCCGCCAGCATCGGTGAAAGCAGCAGCCCGAACACGGGATAGAGTACGCCGGCGGCAATCGGCACACCCAGCGAGTTGTAGATAAAGGCGAAAAACAGGTTCTGGCGAATATTGCGCATTACCGCGCGGCTCAGGTGGCGCGCGCGCACAATGCCGCGCAGGTCGCCCTTGACCAGGGTCACGCCGGCACTTTCCATGGCAACGTCGGTACCGGTACCCATGGCGATACCGACATGTGCCTGTGCCAGTGCGGGCGCATCGTTGATGCCGTCACCGGCCATGGCAACGATATGACCCCCTGCCTGCAGTTGTTTGACGATGGCGGCCTTCTGCTCCGGCAGCACGTCTGCTTCAACCCGGTCGATGTTGAGCGTGCCCGCCACGGCATTGGCCGTTGCAGTACTGTCGCCGGTCAGCATGACGATACTGATGCCGGCAGCATGCAGGTCGCGGATCGCCTCCGCTGTCGAGTCCTTGATAGGGTCGGCTACAGCCACCAGGCCGGCGGGCTTGCCGTCGATGACGACAAACATCACGGTGTGACCGGCGCTGCGTCCGGTTTCGGCCTGTCGGGTCAACGTGTCCATATCGCCGGGCTGAATATTGAGTGTTTCCAGCAGGCGCAGGTTGCCGAGTGCCACGGAATGGTTGTCAATAATGCCGGTCACGCCCTGGCCGGTGATGGAGGCAAAATCAGCCGTGTCACTGAATGACAAATCCCGTGCCGTCGCACCGCCGACAATGGCCTCGGCCAGGGGATGTTCGCTGGCACGTTCGAGACTGGCGGCAAACTGCAGCACCTGCGTCTCGCTGAAGCCGTTCAGAGCCTGCACCGACACCAGCACGGGCCTGCCCTCGGTCAGGGTGCCGGTCTTGTCGATGACCAGGGTGTCGACCTTCTCCAGGGTCTCCAGTGCCTCGGCATTCTTTATCAGTACACCCAGCGTAGCGCCCCTGCCGGTACCGACCATGATGGACATGGGCGTGGCCAGTCCGAGCGCACAGGGACAGGCGATGATGAGCACGGCCACGGCATTGACAATGGCATGCGCCAGTCGTGGTTCGGGTCCCCAGAGATTCCAGGCAATAAAGGCGAGCACGGCAATCGCGATCACGGCAGGTACAAAATAGCCGGCCACCACGTCCGCGAGTTTCTGGATGGGTGCGCGCGAGCGTTGTGCCTCGCTCACCATGCGGACGATGTGCGCCAGCAGGGTATCGGCGCCGACCTTCTCGGCGCGCATCAAGAGGCTGCCGGTACCGTTGATGGTGGCGCCGATAACGGCTTCACCGGCGGACTTTTCAACGGCAATCGGTTCACCCGTGACCATGGATTCGTCGACGCTGCTGTTACCGTCGGTAATGACACCGTCCACGGGAATCTTTTCACCGGGTCGTATGCGCAGCACATCACCGGGGTGAACCTGCTGCAGCGGGATATCGATCTCGCTGCCATCGGCCGCAACGCGGCGGGCCGTATTGGGCGCCAGGCCGAGCAGCAGCCTGATGGCGCTGTTGGTCTGGCTGCGTGCACGCAGTTCCAGGACCTGGCCCAGCAGCACCAGCGCAACAATGACCGCGGCGGCCTCGAAATACACGGCCACGGTGCCATCGGCATGCTGCATGACGGGCGGGAAAAGGCCGGGTGCGAGCAGCGCAACTACGCTGTAGCTCCAGGCCACCGCGACCCCGAGGGCGATCAGCGTGAACATGTTCAGGTTCCGGGTCCTGAGCGATTGCCAGCCGCGCACAAAGAAGGGCCAGCCGCCCCAGAGTACGACCGGCGTTGCCAGTAGGCATTGCAGCCATTGCATGGATCGCATGGAGAGGCTGTCAGGCAGTAATTGCGGGAACATGTCGACTGACATGGCGATGATGAACACCGGAATTGCCAGCGCCGTGGATACCCAAAAGCGCCGTGTCATATCAAGCAGTTCTGCGTTCTTTTCCTCCACGGTCACGGTGCGCGGTTCCAGCGCCATGCCGCACTTCGGGCAGTTACCCGGCGCGTCTTGTACGACTTCCGGATGCATGGGACAGGTGTATTCGCTGCGTGTTAGCGGCGCCTGTGGTGCCTCGGTTTCGAGTGCCATGCCGCAGCTTGGGCAGGCGCCCGGGCCCAGCTGCCGGACCTCGGGGCACATCGGGCAGATGTAGGTCTGCTCGCTGGCGTCAGCCAGGCGTGCGGCAGGCCCGGGTGGTTTGAGATAACTGTCGGGGTCAGCCGCAAACTGTTGTTGACAGCCGCTGCAGCAGAAATAGTAGTCAGTGTCTTTATAGACAAAGTGATGTTCGCTTGCCGGGGTGACCGTCATGCAGCATACGGGATCTTTGAGTTGCATCGTCATTTGAATAGCACTCCTGCAAGGTATGACCTGGCACGGTTATACATTCCGCCGTTTCCAGATCAAAAACACCGCCGGTATCACCACCAGTGTCAACAGCGTCGCGCTGACCATGCCGCCGACCATGGGTGCCGCGATGCGGCGCATGACTTCCGAGCCGGTGCCGCTGCCGAGC
>JBATFE010000391.1:0-4250 GCA_049664445.1 Gammaproteobacteria bacterium | reverse complement strand
TCGGTGAGCTGGCGGCGGAGGCGGTGGCGGCTTTCGCTGGTCCGGGCGGCGCATTCGCCACGCTGGATGAATTGCTGGTTGCGTTGCGTGCGGAGCTCTGCGGTCCGTTGCATATTCTTGTCAAGGGCTCGCGCAGCATGCGCATGGAGCGCGTCGTGACTGCACTGCGTGTTGCAGCCGGCGACGGGGGGGTGTACTGACATGCTGTTATATCTTGCCGACTACCTGAGCCAGTTCCATAGCGGCTTTAATGTCTTCCAGTACCTGACACTGCGTGCCATCCTCGGCGTGTTAACGGCGCTGCTGATTTCCTTCCTGGTGGGGCCGGAAATGATTCGCCGCCTCGGTCGCTACCAGATCGGACAGCCGGTGCGTGATGACGGCCCGCAGACCCATCTCGTGAAGGCAGGGACGCCGACCATGGGTGGCGCCCTGATCCTGGTGGCGGTGGCGGTTGCGACCCTGCTATGGGCGGACCTCGGCAATCGTTATGTCTGGGTGATGCTGGTGACGACGACCCTGTATGGCGCCATCGGCTGGGTGGATGACTATAAAAAACTGGTTCTGAAAAACTCGGACGGCTTGTCGGCGCGCAGCAAGATCGCCTGGCAATCGGGTGTCGCGCTGACAGTGGCAATGTTCCTCTATCTGACGTCAACGACGCCGGCCGAGACCTCGCTGATCGTGCCGTTCTTCAAGGACATCGCCATCAATCTTGGCTGGTTCTATGTGGTGCTGACCTTTTTCGTCATCGTCGGCTCCAGCAATGCGGTCAACCTGACGGATGGACTCGACGGGCTGGCTATCCTGCCAACGGTGCTGATTGCCGGTGCGCTGGCGGTGTTTGCCTATGTCACCGGCAACGTGAAGTTTTCCGTGTACCTCGGCATACCCTACATCCGCGACGCCTCCGAAGTGGTGGTTTTCTGCGGTGCGCTGGTGGGTGCCGGTCTCGGCTTTCTCTGGTTCAACGCCTATCCCGCCATGGTGTTCATGGGGGACGTGGGCGCACTGGCGCTGGGTGCGGCACTGGGTATCGTCGCCGTGCTGGTGCGGCAGGAACTGGTGTTCATGTTGATGGGCGGCGTGTTTGTCATGGAGACCGTATCCGTCATCCTGCAGGTCGCTTCCTACAAGCTCACCGGACGGCGAATCTTTCACATGGCGCCATTGCATCATCACTTCGAATTGAAAGGCTGGCCGGAACCGCGTGTCATTGTGCGCTTCTGGATCATTACCGTGATCCTTGTGCTGGTGGGCCTGGCGACGCTGAAGATACGTTGAGTGATTTCATGTACACAATGACAGGCAGGCTGTATTCGGCAGCGGCTACTGACTGATGGCAGTCCCGGCAAAAATGATGACCGAGATGTTTGACAAGACATGCAGAACGCTGGTGGTGGGTCTTGGCGAGACCGGCCTGTCGGTGGCACGTTTCCTCTCACGGCAGGGTGTGCCGGTGGCCATCGTCGACAGCCGCGAGCAACCGCCCGGGCTGGAACGCCTGCGCACTGAACTGCCGGCAGATGTGGCCCTGTTTCTCGGTGCGTTCAGTGCCGAGGCGTTTGAACATGCGCAACAAATCGTTATCAGCCCCGGCGTTTCCATGCAGGAAGCGGAAATTGCCGCCGCCGTTGCACGGCAGGTGCCGGTCATCGGCGATATCGAACTGTTTGCACGGACGGTTACGGCACCGGTAATTGCAGTTACCGGTTCCAATGGCAAGAGTACCGTGGTGACCCTGCTGGGGGCGATGGCGCGCCGCGCCGGACTGGACGTGCGCGTCGGTGGCAACATCGGCACGCCGGCGCTGGACCTGATCAGGGATGAGGAGCCTGACCTCTATGTGCTGGAGTTGTCCAGTTTCCAGCTGGAAACAGTGCACTCACTGCGGCCGCAGGCAGCCGTGGTGCTGAACATCAGCGCCGATCACATGGACCGCTATGACGACCTGCAGGCGTATGCCGCTGCCAAGCAGTCGATCTTCAGGCAGGCTGCACTGCAGGTATTCAACCTCGATGACCCGCTGGTCGGATCGCTGGTCAACCAGGCCTGTCCACACACCGGCTTTACCTCTCGGCAACCGGGAGCCGGCGACTTCGGGCTCGTCGAGATCGACGGCGCGAAGTGGCTGGCGCAGGGTGAATCACGCATCATGCCGGCGTCCGCAATTTGCATGACCGGGCAACATAACCTGATGAATGCACTGGCGGCGCTGGCGCTGGGTGATGCGGCGGGACTGCCGCTCGACAAGATGGTCGAGACGCTGGCCGAGTTCCAGGGCCTGCCGCATCGCACGCAGTACGTCGCCGAGCAGGGCAGGGTGCGCTGGTACAACGACTCAAAGGGCACCAATGTCGGTGCCACGCTGGCTGCAATCGAGGGCTTTGATGAGATGCTGGTGCTGATTGCCGGTGGTGATGGCAAGGGCGCGGATTTCACGCCACTGGCAGATGCCCTGCAGCGCAAGGGGCGCGGGGCCGTATTGATTGGCAGGGATGCCACCTTGCTTGAGGCAGTATTGCGGGGAGTCGTGCCCCTCAGGCACGCGGATGACATGCCGCAGGCGGTCAGGCTGGCAGCAGAAATGTCACGCCCCGGCGATTGTGTGTTGCTGTCACCGGCGTGCGCCAGTACCGACATGTACCGGAATTTTGAGGAGCGTGGCGACCTCTACATGCAGGCTGTGCGGGAGTACCTGTCGTAATGGCCGCCATCGCACAACAGGCGCGACGCATCGAGGCCGGCGGCTCAAGGTTGCCGCGCGTTGATTACTGGCTGCTGTTCAGTGTGGCGGCATTGAGCCTGCTGGGACTGGTGATGGTGGCATCGGCCTCCATCACGTTTGCAGACCGTGTCATCGGACATCCCTTTTACTATGCGATTCGACAGGCCATCTATATCGGCTGTGGCATGCTCGCCGGCCTGATGCTGTTCAAGCTGCGGCTCGTTGACCTGGAACGCCTCGGTATGACGCTGTTGCTGTCTGCGTTTGCCATGTTGCTGCTGGTGCTGGTGCCAGGTGTCGGTGTCGAGGTGAACGGGGCGTCACGCTGGATCAACATCGTGTTGTTTCGCTTGCAGGTTTCGGAGCCGGCGAAGCTGTTCTTTATTATCTATCTTGCCAGCTACCTGGCAAGGCACGGTGAGGAGGTGCGCACGCGAATTTCCGGATTTCTCAAGCCCATCGGTCTGCTCGCCATCGCCGCCCTGTTGCTGCTGCTGGAGCCGGACTTTGGTGCGACCGTGGTACTGGCTGCCATCGTCATGGGCATGATCTTCATGGCCGGTGTCAAGTTGTTCCAGTTTGCCGGGGTGCTCGGTGCGGGCGGTCTGCTGCTGGCCGGTATGGCGGTTTCTTCACCCTACCGGATGAAGCGCCTGACGACCTTTGTCGATCCCTGGGCAGATCCGTTTAACAGCGGTTTTCAACTGACCCAGTCACTGATTGCCATTGGCCGCGGTGAATGGCTGGGTGTCGGCCTCGGCGCCAGCATCCAGAAGCTCTTTTACCTGCCGGAGGCGCATACGGATTTCGTCTTTGCGGTGCTGGCAGAGGAACTGGGCCTGCTGGGTGTCTGTACCATTATCCTGCTTTATGCGGTGCTGGTGTGGCGGGCGTTTGTCATCGCCGCGCAGGCTGCGCGGGCGGAAAACCTGTTTGCCTCCTACCTGGCCTATGGCATCGGCATCTGGTTCGGCTTGCAGAGTTTTATCAATATCGGCGTCAATATGGGGCTGCTGCCGACCAAGGGACTGACCCTGCCGCTGATGAGCTATGGCGGCTCCAGTCTGGTGGTCATGTGTGTCAGCGTCGCCCTGTTGCTGCGCATTGACCACGAGACGCGCTGTACCGCTGCCGGCATGTCGGCCAGTGGTATTGCCGCCGCCAAGCGCCGCAGGTCAGACGCATGATGACGACAACGGCAAACAGGCGACCGGTGCTGATTATGGCGGGCGGAACCGGTGGTCACGTGTTTCCGGCACTGGCCGTGGCGGCAGAATTGTCGGCCAGGGGTATTGCCGTTTCCTGGCTCGGTACGCAGCGCGGTCTGGAATCCCGCGTGGTGCCGGCGGCCGGTTATCCGCTTGAGACCATGCGCGTGTCCGGCCTTCGTGGCAAGGGTGTACTGCGCATGCTGTTCGCGCCCTTCATGTTGATGGTGGCACTGTCACAGGCTCTGCTTATCCAGTTGCGCCTGCGGCCGCGCGCGGTGCTGGGTATGGGAGGCTTTGCGGCCGGTCCCGGC
>JBATFE010000390.1:0-2515 GCA_049664445.1 Gammaproteobacteria bacterium | reverse complement strand
CATAAATACCGATTCAAGAACTTTTTCTCGTTTGCTGGCGAGACAGAGGTTTCCTTTGTGCTGAATCGCCAGGCCCCGGTAACGGATCTGGTGTTCGAGAGTCCGGGCGGTGCCCGCCTCTCGAAGGTGGTTGCAGCAATCGGTCCAAATGCCTCGGGCAAAACCAACGCGTTAAAGCCGTTGGCCTTCCTGAGCTGGTTTGTTGCACACTCGTTTGCTGCCAGCAAACCTGAGGATGAGATTCCGATTCAGGCCCATTTTTTCTCGGAAGAGAAGGACAGTGAGTTCGAGATTGAGTTCGAGAATGAAGGCCAGCACTACCGCTATTCACTGGTTATCAATTCGGAGCGGGTGGTGCATGAGTCGTTACATCTCAAGACCAGCAAGTTTTTCAGCTTTATTTTTCGCCGTGACTGGTCTGAGTCAAAATCGGCCTATGAAATCCGGCAGCAGAAGTTTGGTTTCTCCGCCAGGGAAGCGGCCAGGGTTCGGCCGAATGCCTCCTTGATTGCCACGGCTGCCCAGTACAACGTGCCTTGCGCTCGCGCACTGGTCGGTTACTTTTCCCGGTTTTATACCAACGTAAACTACAGTGGCCGGGATCACTTCAAGACCAGCGATGTATTCGAGGCTACGGAATTCTTCCATGGCCGACCAGCCTTGCGCGCGCAGATGTCCGAGCTCTTGAGTCAACTGGACCTGGGTCTCTCAGAAGTCATCATTGAATCCCGCAAGGTTGTGGAAAAGGAATCTGGCGAGAGTGAAGAGGCCAATATTCCCTTTGGTGTTCACCGCATGAGCGATCAAGAGCAGAAGCTGCCGTTCTGGCACGAGTCCAGTGGCACCCAGGCGGCATTTGTGTTGCTTGAGAAGATTCTGCCGGCCTTGGAGCATGGTGGTATTGTCATCATTGATGAGATGGAGGCAGACCTGCATCCAGAGATGATTACCGCGATGCTTGATCTATTTATTGATCGCGAACGCAACCCTCATAATGCACAAATTGTCTTTACCTGCCATGCACATGAGGTGCTGAATGATGTGCAGAAAGATCAGGTGCTGCTCATAGAAAAGGATTCGAATGGATTCAGCGAAGCTTGGAGGCTGGGTGATATGAAAGGTATCCGACGGGATGACAACCTGTACGCCAAGTATCGTGCAGGCGCCTATGGTGCTGTTCCAAATCTTTGATGGCGTAGCGAATGCCAGCACCTACACGCCGTTCTGTTTCCCATACTGTTTTACTGGTCGGTGAGGGTACAACCGAGCAGGCCTTTCTTCGTTATATAAAATCCCTGTACATAAGCCGGGGTTGTGGTGTGGGCGTCACGATTCGTAATGCCCGCGGGAAAGGGCCCGATCATGTGGTGGACTACGCCATCAGGCAGTGTCGCAATGCTGCTTATGATCGAGTTGTAGTACTTTTGGATACCGATCTGGAAATGTCAGCCGCGGTGCGTAGGAGGGCAAGGACTAAGAAGGTCCAGATCATAGGGTCAACGCCCTGTGTTGAAGGTCTGCTGCTTGCAATTCTTGGCGAGCATGTTCCGGCGACGAGTGCGGAATGCAAGCAGCGGTACGGAGGGGTGCTTCCTGCGCGGCTCATGTTGTTGGAAGACTATAGTGAACATTTTCCAAAAAACCTCCTGGATGGGCGGCGGGCTGAGGTAGCAGAACTCGCTGAATTACTGGATAGTTTGTCTTTCTGACAAGAAAAATAATTCCTTGTGAGTGCACACGTCTTCTTTAAATTTCGCGATATCAATAAGTACCTGTTTGACTCGCTAGTGAAAGGATATCTTTATTTCGCACATCCTTATCGTTTGAATGATCCCTTTGACTGTAGAGTGGATATTAGTAGATCCGTTGAAAATGCTATAAAACAGCTTTCCGGGGAGAGGAAAGAGAAATTGTCCAAGCTTGCAGGGATTAATTGCTATTTTGACCAATTGCAGAAGGACACGGGTAATGCTGGTATTTGTTCCTTTTCTCTGGAGCTGGAAAATTCGCTCCTATGGTCTCATTACGCAAGTGAGCATAGGGGCATTTGTCTTACTTATGATTTTCCTGAAGCTTTTCTCATTGATGAAGCCAATGAAATAACCGGTGTAGCACCTGTTGAGTACGGGGACAGCCCATTAACAGATTGGTTTGTTGAAAATGCACCGGAGAAGGATGGCTCTGATTTCAAAGAGTTTACACTGGAGGTAGTAAAAAAGGTTCTGACGATCAAAAGCACGTGCTGGGATTATGAAAAAGAAGTAAGAATTATCCGGCAAAAACAGAGTGCCTTGGATATACCGAAAGAATACTTAAAACAAGTATGTTTTGGGATGAATACACCAGAATCTGACGTTTCTCTTGTTCGCGAGTTGATTGATAACTCTGGATATAAAGTTGAGTACTGCAAGATCGAAAGAAGTGACAGTGATTTTGGCCTCAAAACAACGGAAATATAGCAACAGCTTCAGCCAAGCTTCAACGCTAAATCCTCCGCCTTCAAATGTGTATACCG
>JBATFE010000389.1:0-2151 GCA_049664445.1 Gammaproteobacteria bacterium | reverse complement strand
GGCAAGATACAGGGCTTGATGACGGCAATCAGGGGAGAGTAATCATGGGTCTATTCAGCATATTCGATGTTTCCGGTTCGGCGATGAGTGCACAAACGGTGCGACTTAATACCGTGGCCAGCAACATGGCCAACTCGGAAGTTGTCAGCGGCACTGAAGCCGGTGCCTACCATGCACGCCAGCCGGTATTCTCGGCCGTCATGAAGGCGATCGGTGGTGATCCTGCGGTTATTCCCGTCGAGATCAGTGGCATCGTCGAAAGCGATGCGCCGGTTAACAAACAATACAGTCCGGAGCACCCGGAAGCAGACGGGGAGGGTTATATCTACACCTCCAATGTCAACATGATCGAGGAAATGGCCAACATGATTTCTGCTTCACGTTCCTACCAGAGCAACGTTGAAGTGGCGAATACCTCAAAACAATTGTTGCTCGAGACCTTGCGGCTCGGGCAGTAACAGCGGCCAACACAGCGGAGTAGCAGTGATATGAGCACCATTGAAGATGCCAAACTTTTTTCAGATCTGGGACTGTCAGCGCCCGTGCAGGAGAACAGCAAACGCAACGAACTGGGACAGGAGGACTTTTTAAAGCTGATGACAACCCAGCTGCAGAGCCAGGACCCGTTCAAGCCTGCGGATAATGCTGAATTCATGAGCCAGCTGGCACAGTTCGGTACGGTAACCGGCATCGAGGATCTGAAGACCGAGATACAGAACCTGGCCGGCTCGCTGGTTTCAAACCAGACCTTTCAGGCAGCCGGCATGCTCGGACGTACTGTCCTGATCCCCGCTACCCATTCGGTCCTGGAACAGGACGGTGTCATTGAGGGTGCTGTCGAACTGCCCAATGCAGTTTCCAGCCTGAATATCGGAATTTACGATCCGGCCGGTCAGCTGGTAAAGAACGTCAGTTTGGGTAGTCAGGCACCAGGGATGGTGTCTTTTGATTGGGATGGTCTTGCCACGGATGGCAAGGTTGTCCCCCCTGGCCGCTATGAGATCCGTGCGGAGGCCAGCAGTGGCGGTATCAACGAGGCCTATGAGGTGTTGATTGCCGACGAGGTGCAAAGTGTTTCATTACCCGCGGCGGGTGCGGCACTCACCATGGAGCTTGCCGGCCTGGGGAAAGTGAATTTTTCAGACATCAGACAGATCAGCTAGTCATAGACAAGGAGAACTATTATGTCATTTCGAATCGCTTTAAGTGGTCTTGCTGCAGCCCAGGCTACCCTGGATGTGACGGCTAACAACGTTGCCAACGCGAACACCACGGGTTTCAAACAGTCACGGGCAGAATTTACCGATGTCTATGCCACCGCATTCGGCAGTATCGGTTCCCTGGATACAGGTGCCGGTGTGCGGCTTGCCGCGGTGAACTCCGAGTTTACCCAGGGAAACATCGAATTTACGGGTAATGCACTGGATCTTGCCGTTAATGGAGAAGGATTTTTCACCCTCAGTGACCAGGGATCCAGTGTCTACAGTCGTGCCGGTGCCTTCTCTGTGGATCGTGATGGTTACGTGGTTAATGTTACCGGGCAGCGTCTGCAGGCCTTCCCGGCGCTGGATCCGCAGGGTGATAACTTCAGTACTGCCTCACTGGGGGACTTGCAGTTGAATGCAACGGATGCGGCACCCCGGCCGTCTACAACTGCAGATATCGCTCTTAACCTGCAGGCCGATGCCACGGAACTCGGGGCGGGTGCCATCGATATCACCGATGCAACGACTTACAACTATTCAACATCGCTGACAAGCTATGACAGCCTCGGCCAGGGCCACACATCGGCGCTGTACTTCAGAAAGACAGATACCGCGACACGCAGCTGGGATGTGCGCCTGGTGACCGACGGCGATGATACGCAATCCACCACCGTGCAAACACTGACCTTTGACGATCTCGGGCAGTTGACCGCACCGCAGCCGGTTGGTTTTGGTGCTTACGACCCGGGTAACGGGGCGGCACAGATGAATGTCGATTATGACTTTACCGGCACCTCGCAGTACGGCAGTTCATTTTCTGTCAGTTCACTGTTCCAGGACGGTTTCTCAACAGGGCGTCTGAGTGGTCTGGACATCACCGACAGTGGCGTGGTGCAGGCGCGTTTCAGCAACGGCCAGACGGCAGCGCTGGGCAAGGTGGCGCTGG
>JBATFE010000388.1:0-9237 GCA_049664445.1 Gammaproteobacteria bacterium | reverse complement strand
GTGCAGCGGCCATCGCGGCGAGCCAGTGCACCATGGTGTCGTTATAGAGGATCGGTGCGCGACTCATGGACTCTACGCCACCGGCAAGTACCAGGCTGGAACGCCCGCTGGCAATATTCTGTGCCGCCGAGTCGATGGACTGCATGCCCGAGGCACAATTGCGCTGTACGGTCCAGGCCGGCACCCGCTCGCCGCAGCCGAGTCGCAGTGCCGCGACACGACCGATGTTGGCCTCGTTTTCACTGGGCATGACGCAACCCAGAATGACCTCATCGAGATCGCCGGGCGCAAAGGGTTGACGTGCAAGCAGTGATTGTCCCGCCGCAACGGCCAGGTCTGCTGCTGAAAACGGTCCGGGTTTTCCGCGGGCCTTGATGCAGGGCGTGCGGCTGCCGTCGACTATATAGACTGGCCGGCCACCCCACCCGGAATGTCGTTCCCCCATTCTCTGCGCTCCTTGGTTAAGTATTCAGGGAGAAATTCATCCACCTGTATGACAACCTTGCGTGCGGCGATGGCAGCGCGGATAACCGCCGCCTCCTGGTCGCTGATGATACGGGCATTGACGCCGGCATCAATGTGTTCCTCAGGGTCGCCCTTGGGCAGGGTGCCAGCCTTCATGGCGCCACGCAGCATGCGGAGTGGCGGTTCTGCTGCAAAGCTTTTCTCGAGAGCGTCATCGAGTTGAGCCACCGGTTCCGATTTGTTTACTGGAATATACACAGCTTCGGTCAGGCGGTCACGAAGTGCCCCCGGTTCAAGAATGAGATTGGCAACCCGCTGTCCCAGTGCATCAGAGGGTCGTCGGTAGGGTTTGCCCATTGGAAAGGTGAGCACGCGGGTGAACCCGGCAACGAAGCGATTGGGGAGGTTGTTCAACACTTCATGCAAGCGTGTCTGAATGCTGTAGAGCAGATCCTCGCAGGCCCACTCAAGCAACGGCAATTCATCGTCCGGGGAACCATTATCGTAATGGTGTTTCAGCACGGCACTGCCGAGGTAGAGGAGACTGAGCACATCACCCAGTCTGCCGGACAGGGACTCCTTGCGTTTCAGTCCGCCACCCAGTGAAATCAGGGCCATCTCGGCGGTGACTGCGAAGGCCAGGCTCATGCGACCAAACTGGCGATAATAATGAGCGCTCGTACCGTGCCGGGGGGTCTCCAGCAAGCGGCCAGCGGTCAGGCCATGGAACAGGCTGCGACTGCAAGTGCTCATGATGTGGCTGCCATGGCCAAGCAGGGCGTCGTCGAAGCCGGCCACATCGGACTGGCTGGCAGCCTCCATCTCCCTGAACAGGAAGGGATGACAGCGGATAGCGCCCTGTCCAAAGATAATCAGGTTGCGGGTGAGAATATTGGCGCCTTCCACGGTAATCGCGATCGGCAGGGCCTGGTAGGCGCGGCCGAGAAAGTTGTTTGGCCCCATGCTGATGCCGCGACCGGCAAGAATGTCCATGGCATCGTTGACGATCACCCGCATGCGTTCCGTACAATGATATTTGAGAATGGCCGATGCAACGGAGGGTTCCTCACCGCTGTCGAAGGCGGCGGTGGTAAAACCGCGTGCGGCATTCATGATATAGGTTGTTCCCGCAATACGCGCGAGTACCTCGCTGATGCCCTCGAACTTTCCGATGGATAGCTTGAACTGTTTCCTCACGGCAGCATAGGCACCGACGCTGCGGCTCACCAGTTGCCCGGAAGCCGTACTCAGGGCGGGCAGGGAGATGGCGCGGCCATCGGACAGGCAGTTCATCAACATGCGCCAGCCCTGACCGACATAGTCCTGGCCACCAATGACCCAGTCCATGGGTATGAACACGTCTGTGCCGCGGTTGGGGCCATTCATGAATGACTGGCTCATGGGAAAATGGCGGTTACCGATCTCGATACCCGGTGTGGTCGTGGGGATCAGTGCCAGCGTGATGCCAATATCTTCCTTGTCGCCCAGTAGCTGATCGGGATCATGCAGGTGGAAGGCCAGTCCCAGTAAGGTCGCGACCGGACCGAGCGTGATATAGCGCTTCTCCCAGTTCAGGCGTATGCCCAGAACGTTCTCCTTGCCCTCGAACGGCTGTCGACAAACAATGCCGATATCCGGCATGGAGGCGGCGTCACTGCCGGCCTCGGGTCCGGTCAGGGCGAAGCAGGGGATCTCCTCGCCGCTGGCGAGACGCGGCAGGTAGTGGTTCTTTTGTTGCTCGGTGCCGTAGGACAACAGTAGTTTGGCGGGCCCCAGGGAGTTGGGCACCATCACCGTAACGCCCGCGGAAATGCTGCGGCTGGCGACTTTCATGACAATGGCAGAGTGTGCATTGGCGGAGAAGTCCAGACCACCGTAGTGTTTCGGGATGATCATGCCAAAGAAGCCCTGCTTTTTGATGAAGTCCCAGGTGGCCGGTGTCAGATCGCGCAGTTCTTCGGTGATTTCCCAGTCGTTAACCATGGCGCACAGTTCATTCACCGGACCGTCAATAAAGGCCTGTTCCTCGGCGCTTAGCGAAGGGGCGGCAAAGCCGAGCATGCGCTGCCAGTCCGGACGTCCACTGAAGATTTCGGCCTCCCACCAAACGCTGCCGGCCTGCAGCGCTTCACGTTCCGTATCGGACATGCCCGGCATGATCCTTGTGTAGAAGCCCAGCAGGGGTTTGATGATGACGGCGCGTCGCAACGGGGTCATGGTCAGCAACAGGGCAAACGGGACAAGCGTGCCACAGGCGATGAACAGTGCCCAGGCGGGGGGGGTGTAGCGCAGGGTCCAGTAGCCGAGAATGGCGGCCAACACGGCTGTCCAGAGGGTGCGTGATGCCTGGCGGGCCATCATGAATCCCAGTAGCGCGAGAATAACGGGCAATTCGATCATCCAGTACATATCAGTCATCCCTGGCGCGTCCGGCGCCATTAGTGCTGTATCGAAGTTGACCTGCTGTCAATACAGTGTATGCGTGTAGTCAGTGGTAATCACCCTTCGTTTCAGGTCAATATAAGTTGGACATGCATTATTTTGCTGAGTTTCAAGACTGCTTCGAGCTGCCACTGACCGGAGTTATACAATGTCAGAGTCCATAGCGCATAGCGGCGCCGGCAGGCGGAAAATGAAGTGGCAGGCATGTTCCGGGCGCTTAGCCATCAAGCATTTCCAGTGCCTTGAACAGCCGCTTGCGCGGTGTGTAGAAGTGCGGTGAGAACCGAATACCACCGCTCCTGAGGGCACAGAATACATGTTCCCTTTGGAGCATCTCGAACAGCGATTCCGCTGTCTCATGCAATGGACGGAAGCTGAGGATGCCGGCATGGCGGTGTTCGGCGCCAGGGGTGATGAGATGATATCGATCGGGCCGCTGCGAAAAAAACTCAATCATGAAGCGCGTGTTCTCGAGGACCTGCGCTTCTATGGTCTGCAGGCCGGTTTCCAGAATCAATGTCATGCTGGCATGCAGGGCATGGATGCCGATCATGTTTGGACTGCCGCATTCAAAGCGCCGTGCGCTGCCGGCAATTTCCCAGTTCTTGTTGTCGAAGTCATGCAGGTCTTCAAGCATGTGCCAGCCATATTGTTTCAGGTCCAGTCGTTCCCTGACGGCCTCGCGACAATAAAACAGGGCGATACCTTCCGGTCCCAGCATCCATTTGTGGGCGTCTGCCATGACAAAATCAGCCTGGCAGGCCTGAACGTCAAGGCGAATCGCGCCCAGACACTGTATGGCATCGACACAAAACAGGATGTCTCTTTCCCGGCAAGCCGCACCCAGTATGGACAGGTCCAGTTTCAGCCCGCTACCGTATTGCACGGCACTGACCGAAAGCAGGCGGGTACGTTCATCAAGGGTGTCGAGAATGGCTGTCTCTGGCGAGTCGTCCACCGTGATGTCAGCAGCACGGGTAGTCACCCCGTACTTCTGCAATGATTCCCAGACCACGCGGTTGGACGGGAATTCCTGGCTGGTGATAACCACGTTGTCGCCGGGTTTCCAGGGCAGTCCATAGGCAACCACGGACAGTGCTTCAGAGGTGTTTTTTAACAGCGCGATTTCATCACTGGAAGCCGCATGTATCAGTTGTTGCAACTGCTGCCTCAGCCTGTCTTCCGTGGCAACCCATTGCGGGTAGTTCTGGCTGCCAAAAGCAACATTTTCATCGGCGAAGCGTTTCACCGCCGTTGCGGTGCGTTGCGGCCACGGGGAGACCGCCGCATGGTTCAGGTAGATGATCGAGTCATCCAGCGGGAATTCGGACTCATACATGTGAAAGGCCTGCGCGCATGGTTCAACAACGCTGAATAATTGAAGGGTATGATAGCCAGCTGCTGATGATAACGGTGACGGTCCTTATTGTATGTTAAATATCCGGCAAATATTACGGAAGGTTTTGCTGTGTGGCTGGCTGGCCCTGATTGTCTGTCAGTCGCAGGCACAGGCGGGTAGTGGACGTATTGTCATTGATACCAGGGCCGGGACGCTCACGGTGATGCGCGGCAATACCGTCATCAAGACGTTTCCGGATATTGCGATTGGCCGCTACGGCAAGACCTATTTCAAGCGGCAGGGCGATAATAAAACCCCTCTGGGAAACTACAGGATCGGCTGGATCAACAGGGAATCCCGTTATTATATTTTCCTGGGCCTGACCTATCCGGACCAGCCGGCGGCCGATCGTGCCCTGGTGGATGAGCGGATCAGCAAGGCGCAGTGGCAGGAAATCCGTCGCGCCCTGGAGGCGGGCAAGATACCTCCGCAACTCACGCCGCTGGGCGGCTATATCGGGATTCACGGCCTGGGGCAGGGCGATATGACGGTACATCAGCAATATAACTGGACAAATGGCTGCATTGCCTTAACCAATGCGGAGATTGACCAGCTGTTGCGATGGGCCCGAATAGGCACCCCGGTGGAAATTCGCTAAGCAGACATGCGCGGATGCTGGTAGCATATGGGCGGCATGGGTGATGTGTGCGGGACGGTTCTCAGCAGCCGTCTGCATATATGATTTGTTTATTCGCATTGTGAAGGAGAAATGAATGATGGGTAAGTATGGAAAAGGCCTGACAAAAATCGCTCAGGCTACATTAATCACGGGTGTTGTCGGTCTGACGGCTTGTGCAAGTACCGGTGATCTGGATTCGCTGAGCGCGAGAGTCGATGCGGCCAGTGCAGAAGCCAGTGCCGCCAAGGCCGAGGCAAGTGCGGCACGTGCAGAAGCTGCAGAGGCCAGGACAATGGCTGCCAGTGCAACAGCAACTGCCAACGAAGCCAAGGCGACCTCGGAAGATACCGAGACAAAGATTGACCGCATGTTTAAAAAGGCCATGCACAAATAATTGCCATGCACAAATAATTGTTAGTATTAAAGATGTTCTTCAAAAGCCCCTTCGGGGGCTTTTTTCTGGCGCTAGCGGGTCACCGCAACCGGTATACCATCCTGATGCTCTATGGCCTGCCACAGAGCGCGGCCGCTGAGACTGATTTCATCCGGGGCGGTAAACTCGGCAATTGCATCGAGTACGCTTTGCATGTAATTCTCGTAATTTTCGGCGTCTTCCTCCAGTGGCGGGTGCAGCTCCACGAACAGTACCCCGGCAAGCCAGCCCAGTTTGATGGGTTGATTGATAAGGTGTACCGGCGTGCCGACAGGGATATTTTCAAACAGCCGCTCGATGTCTTCGGGGTACATGCGCAAGCAGCCGTGCGTGACGCGCATACCCACGCCGTAAGGTTTATTGGTACTGTGAATCAGGTAACCGGGTATACCAAGCCGCATGGCATAGCGGCCCAGCGGATTGTCGGGACCGGCCTTGACGATATCCGGCAAGGGCTCGTTACCCTCGGCAATGGCTTCATCTTTCAGTGATTGCGGAGGACGCCAGTCCGGATCCTTTTGCTTGGTGACGATTTTTGTTTGACCGAGCGGGGTTTCCCAATCCATTCTGCCGACGCTGACCGGGTGAGTGATAACGACGGGTGTCTCTTCGGGGGCGGGTTTCGGGTAGTAATACAGCCTCATTTCAGGCAGGTTGAGTACCAGCCCGGTACGTTCCACGTTGGGCAGTATGAAACGATTCGGCAATACAACAACCGAGTTTTCCTCGGGTAGCCAGCGATCGACCGCCGGGTTTGCCAGCAGGATTTCATTTTGTCCAAGGTCATAACGGCGGGCAATATCCAGTAGCGTTTCATCCCGGCTGGCCGTGACGCTATCCATCTGACCAATGACGTCAACATCCGGTGGTGGCAGTGTGAAGATGTCAGCCCGTGACGGGCCGCTGCTGATGATGACGAGTATGCAAGTGATGAATTTGTACATATTCAAGGTGTAAAAATGTGAAAACATTGACATTAATTGGATAGTAGAAGTTAGATAGTATTCTACACTGATTCTAAATCATGCAAGGGCGAGGATGAAATCGATGAATAACCGGCTCAAATTGTGCAGTATTGCAGTCTCCTTGTATGCCACAAGCGTTGTAGCGCAACCACTATACAAATCGGTCAATGAACAGGGTGAGGTCATATTCTCTGACAGACCACAGCCCAGTGCGGTTGAGGTACAGGAAGTCCAGCTGCAACCGGGACCATCCGAGGCCCAGCAGCAGGAAAGCATTGAGCGTGCTAAACGCATTGAATCACAGGCAAGTGACCTTGGCGCGGCGAATACAGAACGTGCTCGGCAACGCAAGGATGCGCAACAGCAGTCACAGCAACAAGCAAAAGACACTGAGGCGCAGCCAGCAACAGACTATAACAACGGCTACAGCTATCCGAATCGTCCGCTATATCCACCGGTCATCAGTCCGCCAATACAGCCAGAACGTCCTGTATTGCCGGAGGGTCCAGGGCGGCCAGTACAGCTCCCGGCAGCCCCGATTATGGCCCCCCGGTTGTAAATCAGGCATATAAAAATAGTGCGTATAATGTATATTATGTTAAATAGAATATTTATCGATAATTTCATTTTTCGGGCTACAGGCCCCTGTTTGACAGCATTTTGGGTAGTGAGGGATTTCGGCTAATTGCGTGCAATGATCCGGGCTTGTTGAATCTGGTCTATTTACTGTCGTCAAACTTGAGCGTGGCATGCGAGCCATCGCAAAATGGTTTGTTCTTTGAATCACCGCAACGACACAGCGTGTAATGTTCCCGTGAAGCACCTTGCCCCCAGTTTGCATCCTGCAACTCGATGCCACCGGTTATACGCAAGGGCCCGTTCTTTTCTATGATGATCGTGGCTTCGCAATCACTGGCTGGCTGCGGTTGCCCATTTATTGAATATGACAATGCGCCGGATGGACATTTTTCGATGACTGCCTTGATGTGCTCCAGTGTGTCGCCGTCAGATTCTATCCAGGGATCGTTGTGCATGTTGAACACGCTTTCCAGTTCCTTGTGGCAGTGCTCCGCTACCGAACACAACAGCGGATTGTTCACAATGGTGATCTCCTTGCCTTCGTAGCGTGTTGCCTTGTCTTCGGTACGGTCCGGTGAGACTTCATCAGTAAAGCCGCAGTACTTGTGGTTGCCATCGCAATAAGGTTTGTTTAGCGAGGCGCCACAACGGCATAGACCCATCGCCGGTTTCGTCTCCAGTCGATTGCCGTCGCTGTCGATGAAATTCTCTAGCCCTTTGACAATCATGGGGCCGTTTTTGGAGCAGCTGATTACGGGTTTTGTCATGGTTTCTCTCGCCTGTGCATTGAATAATATGGATCCCGGCCTGCGCCGGGATGACGACTATGTGTACTCAGTGTTTCCGGCTGGCATCCAGTGTGCGTAACAGGATGTCACCGGCCTCCTCTGCGGTTGTTCCAAAGGATACAATCCCGTCCTCATGCCCGCCCATGGAAAATATTTTTTGCTTCCGGACGTCGGTCTCGTTGAACAAGCGTTGCACTTCCGCTGACATCATCGGTGTGCCGTACGGTACGGCATTATCCGTAACGGGTATGCCAAGGCTGTCGGCCGCCAGCCAGATGTCCGGTGAATGGACATGCAGGACGACGCGTATCTCATCATCGAGATCATAGATCATGCCATGTGTCAGGGACTCGGATGAGGGTTTGATCGGTCCTGCCGCGTTCACAGAATTACTGGCTGCATCATATGTCCTGACCAGTGTGTAATGTGTATTGTCCAGTTTTGGCAGGTGACCTGTCTGGGTGCCGCTGATGATGAAACTGCGTTTGCCGCGTGCCGCATTGTCGGCCCCGGTGCGCTGGCTCACATTACCAAAGCCATAGCCTTCATAGCGGGCCGGGTCCTGTCCGATGAGCGCCTGTTGCCAGAGGATGGTTCGCCATCGGTTGAGTTCTGCAAGGGCTTGCATATTCACGGGCCCGGCCTCGGTGAACTGCAGCGTGAACTTTATGACACCCTCTTCCATAGCTGCCGCTTGTTACGAGGCCCTTTCCGCTAACAGTTCCCGCAAGGCCGCGGGTAGCAACGACCTGGTCTTCTGTGTAATCAGGGCTTCGTTGCGTTGCCAGAACAGGCCGAGATAAATGATACCCAGGCCGATGCTTGCATAGAGGATAGCGAAAGACAGCATGCCCCAGCCGCCGAACTGTTCCCAGCCGAGGTTCATGAACAGCGTCATGGCGCCAATGGCAATGAGACCGCCAAAATAATAAAGGATATTGGTGAAGCTGAAGGCCGGCCCCGAATCGGGTTGCGCGCCCAGGAAGGTGTACAGGGCCTCTGCCTGCTGCTTGTCCAGGATGCCTTCGTTTACGGCGCTTTCGAGGCTGGCTTTGTTGAGTTTCATAATGGGTTGGTCACCGCCCTGCTCCGGGTTTCAGAATGCCACTGCCGCAGGCACTCGAATATGTCAGTGGCCCGTGCTGGAAAGCCTGTTCTCTGGTAGGCCCTGTAGTGTTCATCGACGCGGTCACTGAATGCATCCATGTCGGTGCGGGAATAATTGCCCAGGTTATCAGCACTGACCTCGAAAGCCAGTTCCAGTGCCGCGCAGAAATGTTTTTCCACGGCCTGTGGTTTGGCTTCTACCGTATAGAAAAGGCGTTGCTGCTCGTCAGAACGGCCGTCCGATACATACCAGTAACCGTAGTCGTTCATGAGTCGTCGCTGTTTGCCGGCGATGCACCAGTGGCCCAGTTCATGCAGGGCGCTGCGTTCATAGTCACGGGTAAATTGCACCTCGGCCAGTGAGCCGGCCTCCGCTGCCTTGTAAAAAGGTTCATGGAACCCGCCGATCAGGCGGGTGCCATGGTGATGCAGTACGGTGT
>JBATFE010000387.1:0-3464 GCA_049664445.1 Gammaproteobacteria bacterium | reverse complement strand
ATTCCGTGGCTAATGGGGTTATTAGTGATGACATCCTCTGGATAGGTGTCATTTACCTCTGAGGTGAATAGCTGCGAATGATTAATATCCCCGGATATATTTATCCGTAGGAGCGCATCGCATGCGCGAAATACGCCTTACGGAAATCGCGCATGCGATACGCTCTACGTGTTAGCAACGACCTCAACCACCGCGCACATTGAGATAGGTTCGCTCCGAGATATCATGCCAGGCAACCACCTGCTGCCTGAAGTTCTTGTAAGACTCGTACACCTTCGCCGATAGCGCGTCCTGCGCGGCAATCTCGGCGACCACCTGTTCCGAGATCGAACGTAATTTATCCAGTACCGCTCCTGGAAATTCACGGACATCTACATGGTGTTCGTTCACCAGCGTCTGCAGTGCCGTGTTGTTGCGTGCCGTGTATTCCGCCAGCATGTCGGCATTTGCCACGCGGCAGGCGTTGCTGACGATACTCTGCAGGTCTGCAGGCAAGGCCTCGAAGGCCTGCCGGTTGATCAGGCACTCAAGCGTGGTACCCGGTTCATGCCAGCCAGGGTAATAGTAGTATTGCGCCGCCTTGTAGAGACCAAAGGCGAGGTCATTATAGGGGCCCACCCATTCCGTCGCATCGATAGTGCCGGACTGCAGCGAGGTAAAGATTTCGCCGCCGGGCAAATTGACCGGTGTGCCACCGGCTCGCTTCAACACCTCGCCGCCGAGCCCCGGGATGCGCATCTTCAATCCCTGCAGGTCCTCGACACCGTTGATCTCCTTGTTAAACCAGCCGCCCATCTGCATGCCGGTATTACCAGCCGCTGCAGGTAACACGCCAAACGGGGCATAGACCTCTTCCCACAGTTGCATGCCACCGCCGTAATACAGCCAGGCATTCATTTCCTGAGCGGTCATGCCAAAGGGCACGGCGGCAAAGAATTGTGCCGCCTCGCTCTTGCCTTTCCAGTAATAGGCCGCACCGTGCCCCATCTCGGCGGTACCGCTGGAGACGGCACCAAAGACTTCAAACGCCGGTACCAGTTCTCTGGCACCGTAGACCTTTACCGTGATGCGACCGCCACTCATCGCTTCGATGAGACTCGCAAGGCTGTTGGCACCCGTGCCCAGACCGGGAAAATTCTTCGGCCAGGTGGTAACCATCTTCCAGCTGAAGGACTGCTGTTCCGACGTAACCCCGTTTGTTGCCTGTTTCGCTTGCTGTCCACAGCCACTGATCAGCCCGCCCGTCAGCAGGGCACCTGCCCCCGCTGTGCCCAGAAAATGTCGTCGTTTCATAACAGCACCTGTGGTTAATTCATCAACCGGCCATTGTACTGTGGATGCAGGGAAAACGCTGGTGCTCGTCGCGCGCGGGCGTCAAATTCCCGACCTGGATTAATCCGCAAGTAGCCTTGATATTACGCAATGTTATGACATAGTATTCAGCGAACGCATTCGGTATCAGGTCTAGCGTACTAAATTATAAAATAATATTTAATCCAAACACTCATGCAACCCGACGGGCAGAAGATGGCTTACATGATCAAGGGGAGTCCGGGGCGGTAACATGTCAAGTGATCTCAAAAGCATTCGTGCGCGCTTCATCTCTCTGATTATCGTTGGTTTATTGCTCGCCCCACTGGCCGGTCTGGTGTGCGCATTGCTGTTTGGCCTGATCACCCCCGCGGAACTGCAGTCTGACCGAACCATCGTCTTGATGGCCGCCTTTGTGGCCATCATGGCAAGCTGGGCATACATCCATTTTTCCAGATATTTCAGCCCCTTGTCCAAAAATAAAGCGGGCAATGTGCCAGCCGGCAACCTGCCGGACCAGCAACAGCGGCGGCTGGCGCGCTTCGGGCGCGACTACTGGTGCTTCTTTCTGTTTTATGCGCTGGCTATCCCGCCGCTGTTGTTTGTCGCTATTGAAAAACCCATTGCCAGTGAAGCAGGGGCCCTGCTGCAGCTGATACTGCTGCAACTGTCGGTGGTGGCACTGGTCGGGCTGCCCGGCTATCAGCTGGGACTCGACCAGATTGGCAAACTCGCCGGTCACCTGAGCCTGCATACCATCCAGGTCAGCCTGAAATCAAAGATCATGCTGCTGGGTGGTTTTGTACCCTTGCTGTCCTATACCGTGCTGATGAATTATTACTGGCAGCAAACGGGCAACCTGTCTGCCGGGCACATGGCCATCTGGCTGACGCTGGTGTGTCTCACGGGCATTATTACGCTGTTTTCCGTACGCAGCGTCGCCCAGTCACTGGAACCGATGCAGGAGCTGATCATGCGCAGCGGCGCCTCGCTGCACGCCGAACTGGCGCGGTTGCAACCACAATCAACCGACGAAATCGGGCTCATGACGCACACACTGAGCAAACTCTTCAAGCGTCTTGGTGAACAGGAATCACACATGCGCGCGGTCGTTGAAACCGCCGCGGAAGGCATCATCGTCGTCAACCGGAAAGGCCTGGTGGATACCTTCAATCCGGCGGCTGAAAAACTGTTCGGCTACCTGGCGGCGGAAATTCGCGAGCGCCCGCTAAAGCTGTTGTTACCGACACTGCTGGATGACAGCGACAAGTGTCGCACCAGCGAATCAGAGCGCGAAATCATCGGCTACCATCGCAACGGCACGCCCATGCACATGTCGGTACGTGTCAGTGCCATGAAAATCAGCGGTGAATGCCTGTTCACCATCCTGGTCGCCGACATCACCCAGCGCAAGGCCATGGAGGACCGGCTGCGCGATGCCGAATGCCGCTACCGTGACCTGGTGGAAACGGCACACGACATGGTGTGGACGCTGGATACCGGGGGCCGCCTGACCTATTTAAACAAGGCCTGCGAAGGCATCTACGGCTATCCGGCAGATGCCATGTTGCATCACCGCCTGCATGAATATCGTTCACCCGATCATCCGCCCATCGACCAGCAAGCCATCATGCAACTCATTCAGGGTGAGGACACGGTGCAGTTTGAGACGGTGCATCTTGACCGCGACAGCAAGCCGCACTTCCTCAGTTTCAGCGCCCGCTCGCACAAGGATGCCAGCGGGCATGTGATACGCATCAGCGGCACCGCACGTGACATCACGGAACAAAAGGCCTTTCAGCATCAGCTCTCCTACCATGCCGAACATGATCCGCTCACCGGCATGTTCAACCGCCACTATTTCCAGGAAGAGCTGGAACGTACCGTGGCACGTGTGGCACGCAACGGTTCCGACTGCGCACTGTTTTATATCGATCTTGACCAGTTTAAATACATTAACGACACCCTCGGCCATGCGGCCGGTGACCGGCTGCTGGTGGACGTCGCCGCCCTGCTGGAATCCCATGTCCGTGACGGTGACCTGCTGGCACGTTTTGGCGGTGATGAATTCACACTGCTGCTGTACAACATCGACAAGCAGGATGTACTGCGTGCTGCAGACAACTTTCGCTGCCTGTGTGACGAGTACCGCT
>JBATFE010000386.1:0-2718 GCA_049664445.1 Gammaproteobacteria bacterium | reverse complement strand
CCCACCATGCGGTTGGACTGAAACCAGTGTGGATCCGCTTCTCTGGAGGCATCCAGCGCCTTGAGTTCAGCGGAACGCTCCATCCACATTTCAGTGGCGGTACCGAGGATGTTATCCAGGTGGTAGAAGAAGTCGTAGTGATGTCCGTAGAGCCTGTACAACAGGCCGAACAGGCGCGGGAAATGTGCGTGCACCCGTTGCAGGTAACCCTGCCACTGGTCGGCATCTACCCTGGCAGCGAAGCGCGCTTCCAGCCGTGGCAGCAGTCGCGCCAGCGAGGCCTTGGTGTGCCGCTCGAGCCAGGCACTGTTATCGATGTTTTGTTGCATCGGGCTAGTTTAATCGAAGAGCTGTGCGCGCGCAGCTGCTGTCTGCTCGCCACGTGGCCAGCAAGACACGGAAAATACTGGCCGGCGACCGCTAAAGCCGGCGTGGCCTGGTCGAACAAGGCACACGGACAACAGCAGCCGAGCGCCTTAATCAGGTATACTGTGGCCTGAATTATGCCGGTCGCTGCCGTGTCTGACCCAGACCTTTTTATCTCCCTGCTGACCATCGAACTGATGATTCCATGGGCGCAGTCCCTGAAGGACAAGCGCAGTGCTGTGCGCGGTCTGAAGGATCGGCTGCGTTCCCGCTTCAATGCCTCGGTTGCCGAGGTGGCCTACCAGGACAAATGGCAACGGGCGATCATCGCAGTCTGCATCCTCGGTGGTGACCGGCGACAGCTGGAATCGGACATGGCCCGGGTCCGGCAATTGTGTGAAGAGGCCCAGGACCTGCAAGTCGCTGATATGCATCAGCAATGGTTGTGATACAACGCACCGGGAAATAAACATGCCGTCCATCGTCTCTGTATCAAATCTGTCCAAGACCTATGCCGGTGGCCACCGTGCGCTGAAGGATGTGACGCTGGATATCGCGGCCGGTGAAATCCTGGCACTGCTGGGTCCCAACGGTGCCGGCAAGACCACGTTGATCTCGATTATCTGCGGCCTGGTCAATGCAAGTACGGGCTCGGTCACGGTGGCAGGACACAATATCGTCGCGGACTATCGCGTCACCCGCAGCATGATTGGCCTGGTACCGCAGGAACTCACGCTCGGTGCCTTTGATACCGTATGGAACACGCTGTGTTTCAGTCGCGGCCTGTTTGGCCAGAAGCCCAACCCGGTCTACCTCGAACAGCTGCTCAGGGACCTGTCGCTGTGGGAGAAGAAAGACAGCGAGTTGATGACACTCTCGGGCGGGATGAAGCGGCGGGTGCTGATCGGCAAGGCGCTGTCGCACGAACCCTCGGTGCTGTTCCTGGACGAACCCACGGCCGGCGTGGACGTGGAATTACGCAAGGACATGTGGGCGCTGGTACGGCGACTGCGCGCGTCCGGCGTTACCATCATTCTCACCACCCATTATATCGAGGAGGCCGAGGCCATCGCCGACCGCGTCGGTGTCATCAATGACGGTGAACTGTTGCTGGTCGATGACAAGCTGGCACTCATGCATAAACTCGGCAAACGGCAACTGATCGTCGAGCTGGAGGAGGTCGCGGGTGTGCTGCCCGAGTCGCTGGCGCCCTGGGCGCTGGAGCTGTCGGCCGATGGCAGCCGGCTCACCTATACCTATGATCCACGCACTGCACACACCGGCATCAGCGGACTGCTGCAGGCGATCAGGGAGGCGGGCCTGCGGCTGAAAGACCTGAAAACAACGCAGAGTTCACTGGAAGATATATTCGTTAACCTGGTAAAAACAAAGCAATGAATACCTCTGCCGTCAGGGTGATCTACAAGTACGAAATGCTGCGCGCCTGGGAAACCCTGCTGCAGAGTTTCGCCTCGCCGGTGCTGTCCACCTCGCTGTACTTCGTGGTGTTCGGCTCGGCAATCGGTTCACGCATCGAACAGGTCGAGGGTGTGCCCTACGGCTTGTTCATTGTACCCGGGCTGATGATGCTGGCACTGCTGACGCAGAGTATATCCAACGCCGCCTTTGGTATTTACTTCCCCAAGTTCACCGGCACCATCTACGAGGTCATGTCCGCACCGGTCTCCTTCCTTGAGATCCTGCTCGGCTACGTCGGGGCCGCAGCGACCAAGTCCCTGATCATCGGCCTGATCATCCTCGCGACCGCCGGGTTCTTTGTACCGCTGCAGATCGCTCACCCGCTGTGGATGCTGGCGTTCCTGGTGCTGACCTGCATATCTTTCAGCCTGTTTGGTTTCATCATCGGGCTATGGGCGGACAATTTCGAGAAGCTGCAGCTGATCCCGCTGCTGGTCATCACGCCGCTGGTGTTTCTCGGCGGCAGCTTTTACTCGGTCAGCATGTTGCCACCTGCCTGGCAGACCGTGACACTGTTCAACCCGGTGGTTTACCTGATCAGCGGTTTTCGCTGGAGCTTCTTCGAGGTCTCCGATGTCAGCGTTGGCCTGAGCCTGTTCATGGTGCTGGTGTTCCTGGCTGTCTGCCTGCTGGTCGTTTGGTGGATGTTCAGGACCGGCTACCGGCTGAGACAGTAGCCGGTCCGCAGCCGGCCCGCAGCCGGCCGGGGAGCCTTGACAGCGTCTGCGGGCTAGCCTGAGATATCGTGCAGTATGCCGGTGAACTTGCGGCGCCCGTCGAGGGAGAATTCGCCGATGGACAGGTAAAGCGGGATGGTTCGGCCGTCCTTGCGCTTGCCCGTCACTTCGCGGCCGATGCCGATGATGTGGGGCT
>JBATFE010000385.1:0-1828 GCA_049664445.1 Gammaproteobacteria bacterium | reverse complement strand
CGTGGCATGATGCTGGGGCTGGCCATCGGGGACTCACTGGGCAATACCAGTGAGGGCATGAGTCCCTCGGCACGCCGTGCCGCGCACGGTGAGATCCGTGACTACCTGCCGAACTGGAATATACAGGTGCAGGGGATGGAGCAGCAACGGCGTGGTCTCCCTTCCGATGACACCCAGCTTGCGTTCTGGACGCTGGAACTGTTGATTTGCACCGAAATTGGAACCAATAGTGGCAGTTATTTGTATTCTGCTCTGGCCCATCATCGTCGAGAATCTTTATTCGATAACCAAATACTTACAGCTGTTTTGGTGGGACATTTTAAGGTGCAAATGATGGGTCATATTTGCGATACAATTTAACACACACCGAAACAGATCAATGCTCCACAGGCTGTCTTTAATGTGCCCGAGGAAGGACAGCCACGACGGTCCAGCATTACCAGGACCTGGCCGGTAATGCACGGCGAGGATGCGCCGCACCACATCTTTATCAATATTGGTTCCAAATGTTTTATTGATCTGCTGTGCAATACGTGGACACCCAAAGCGGGGTTTGCGGTGTTTTAGTTCAACGATCGCCTGGATGAGTTCGGGTGATGGCCCTTTGGGACCTGGCTTACCTTTTCTGCCTGATGAGTACAGCATCCGGTACTTGCAATTTATCAGGATGTCATGGAATTTCAATAGTGTCGATGGCCGAATAATCACCGCAGCTCGCTGGATACGGCGTGGGTCGAGAAACAGCGACCAGAAGCCAAACAGAAATCGATCGAGTGCTGAGAGATCAGGCGCGCGTTGCCGCGAACGGTTGATGGCAAGGAGCTGCTGCTTCATGAGCAGGCCGTCGGCGACAACTGCCCTCGCACCGCCGGGTCCCAGGAGTTTGGCGATGGTGGTTAAAAGATGAGCGAGGATTACCAGCAGATCATTCATGGCAGAGAAGGTTGCGTTCAGGAACAAGACTGTCTAAGTTGTCGTTTTTAAATGATAATTAGTAATTCGCCGAGGACAGGGTGGTCATTCAACACAGACGGTAATTACCCTACTTTAAGCATTGCTAATTTAGATTGGCATTTGGTATTTCGGCGCCAGTCTTACGTTAGCGGTTTCGGGTGATGATTTTAAGTCAGCCACCTAGGGGGAATTGCCAGCGTGTGATACCTTATGCTGTCCATGCCTGTTCATTGGGGCTGTCTCATACGGACATCTGGTAAGAGCGTGGACTTGAGGTGGTCATACCGTGGGTAGCTTGGTTCGCAACAATCGGCTAACAGTTTTGAGAATACAAATCTGAGGATAATTTAATGTTCACGAGCAATCCCTTTTCCGAGCTTTCGGCGTCTATACCAACCATAGTGATGCAGGCGTACATCATTTTGATGATCCTGATGGTCATAGGCGGAACTGTACTTGATATGATCCATAAGAAAAGTGCGCAGTACTTTTTCGAGAATGCGAAAAAAGCGGAAAAGAATGCGAAACGGTCTGTGGGCACTGGTGAAAAGGCATCAATTGCCGTTCAAGTGCTGGTTAATGAAGTGTTAACTTCCGGTGAATTCTGCAACGTAAAACGCAGGCTTTCCCATCTCTTGACCATGTATGGCTTCATTCTTTTCGTCGCTACAACCGCTATCATGATTTTTGCCTATCCGACGCCGGCGACGCCCACGCCAGCCATCCTGCCGCTACTGTGGCATATCGGCGCACTGATGTTGGCGATTGGTGGCTACTGGTTCTGGTTCTTTATCCGTGTTGATGTGTCTGCGGAAGGCCTTTCGTGGTATCGCTTCGAACGTGCTGATTTGTTTATTGTCTCGCTGCTCGGCAC
>JBATFE010000384.1:0-28096 GCA_049664445.1 Gammaproteobacteria bacterium | reverse complement strand
AACAAGGACCTGGTCCGGCGTGTCCTCGCCAAACACTACCACCCAAAACCCGATGACAACGGACCATCATGGCTGACCTTCATCGGGCACGCAAAGGACAGCCTATGGAGCATTGATCTTTTTCGGTGCGAATCTATTTTACTCAGCACCCACTGGGTGCTCGTGGTCATGGATCAATTCACGCGGCGTATCATTGGCTTTGGTGTACATGCAGGGGATGTCGATGATGTCGCCCTCTGTCGGATGTTCAACACCGCCATGTCTACTCAAAGAGTCCCACACTACCTGAGCTCATCAGTCTCTCGGTGGGAACTCATCCGCTGAAGTTAGCGGCGAGCATCAACCGCCAACCGCAAAACTCAGCAACTATTCATGGATATCACACTGCAAAGGACTTTTTCAAACCCAGGTCGCCGCATAAACAGGAATTCGCCAAGGACACCGGCGTGGCTGGCTGGAAAAACAAGATGTGTTGAATACAAGATCGATTGCGTCGTGACGCAAACTATTGGCTGCGACGCGACAAATTAACACCCATTGTCCAAACTGATCCCTGTGGCAATCCAAGCAAGCCGCGAACTGCTTCTGAATCTGGTGCGCTGCAAACAGACGCCACCAACGCCGAGGCTGATACAGTATCTATTCCACGAATCGTTTCGGCAAGATAGGGAATCATGCGCGGCTCGACAGAGAACGACCGAAAACCGATCCCCACCAGTACAGGAAGCATGCCCGGGGACTGGGGCAGAAGACCGCACAGCTGCACCTCACCGTCCCCTTCACCGGCCGTTACGGCCACCTCACGCAGGAAACGCAACAAGGCTGGAGCACAGGGATCCAGAAACCGGCTGAGTTCGGCGATGTTTCTATCAATACCGAAAAAGCACTGCATGAGATCATTGCAACCGATCGCCACGAAATCAGCACGCTTTGCGAGATCAGGTATCGTGAGCGCAGCCGCCGGTGTCTCCGCCATCGCACCAATGCGAACAGCCCGGTTTAGAAACTGCTCAATCTCGGATCGCCAGTGCAGGTATGCCTCCAGCCCCCATACATTCGGCAGTAAAAGCGATAGATCAAATCGTCCGGCGAGCCTGCCCACTGCTTCGACCTGGGCCTGAAAAATACGGTGCACCGATTCGGTTGAATATAGTTGCGAGCCGCGGGCGCCGAGCGTCCATTCAGTACCTGGCATCCTCGTCCGAGTGTTGAATGATTTACCGGCGGCAATATCCACTAATCGCACAGTAAGCGGTAAGGGACGAGCAGCATCACAAAGGCGCTCGAATACAGACTCAAAATAATCCGCATCCGGTGAACGACCGTCCGGTGGCAGCAAGTATTCCGATCTAATCAGACCTATTGACGCGGCCCCGAATGCAACGGCATTGACAGCGCCGTGAGTGCCGGACACGCTGGCGCTGAGCCTGACCGGCATGCCATCCATTGTCATCACACTGGTGCCTGGCTGCGGTATAACCGGCTCGATCCGGGTTTCAGCCGACACGACCTGCGACGGGTCAGTAATCAAGCCCGTCGCACCGTCCATGATCAGTTTCGTCCCGTTGCTCACCCCCATGAGCTGTTCATTCGATACAATAATGGTCGGCACACCCAGACTGAACAAACGAATCATGACATGGGATAAGGGCGCACCGTTGACAGCGATAATGCCTGCGCCATGAAGCTTCCGAGCCAGCGCCTCGTCACTTGCTTGCGGAGCGTGGACAAGCAAGCCGATATCCTTGTGAGACAGAACACACAGCTTGCCTTCCCCGAGACCGGCCGCACCCCGCTGCAAGACGCCGCTTACAAGACCGGGAACATAGGGCACACCCAGGACACGTACCTCCCCCTGCCTGCAATTACCTGACATTTTTTTTACCGACAGGTATCACAATGACTGGTTCGGCATCAGCCGGCAGATTCAAAAGCCGAGCCAGTGCTTCATCATCAAAGGCGCCTACTACTACTGTGCCCAAGCCCAGTGCCTCCGCCTGTAATAACAGATTTTCTGCCGCATGCCCGACTTCGATATGCACATAACGCTCACCCCGTTCGCCATACTTGCGGGTGGTGCGCTTATAGACTGCCGAAAATACCACTACCGCGGCGGCATCATTTATCCAGGTCTGCCCCAGCGCGGCGCGTGCCAATGTTTTACGCCGATCACCGCTGATTGTCATTGTCAGTTGATGTTGCCCGGGATCGTAGTGATAGACACCTGAAGCGAGGTTCGCCACGCGCCCAGCCACCACATACAGTTCCAACGGATACAAGGCCCCTGCCGACGGGGCTGTACGCAGACCTTGTGGATGGGTAATGCCCTGTGCCGCCCAGAGCAACTGCCCGATCTCGGCGAGACCAAGCGGGAGATCCTGATAATCACGAACCGAGCGACGCTGCCGCAGGAGCTGTGGCAATGATTGCTCACCGGAAATCACAACATCCGGCAGTGCGATACTTTTTTGTTGCCGGGAATCTTCGCTGTCCATAACGCCTCCCCATGATGAACAACAGACCACAACTAGCCATAACCCATAGCAGCAGCGCCGGGTCAGAATATTCCCTTGTCTCTTACCAGCGCAGCGCCAATCTGCCATTTGGGTTGGTTTCCACTCGCGTATTGAATTGCCGGCCTTCTCTGTGCAAGGTGTTTATCAGCCACTCTGCATCTTGTGTCGATGCCTGATGCAAGCTGAACTGCCGAATCTGCAGCGGGATCATTTCCAGCTTCATGAGCTTTCCACTGCCGGGGTCCATGTCGACAAAATACATCAGGCTTAAATCATCCCGGTACTCCTCGTAGCCACCGATGCCTTCGTAATCATTGATAAAATCGCCGCAGCCATAAATCACGGGCTTGTCGTGATAGACCTCGATTCCTTTGGCATGGTGGGAGGAGTGGCCATGAATAACATCCACACCGGCCTCATCGATCAACTGGTGGGCAAAGCGCCTTTGTTCGCGGCTGATTTCATAGCCCCAATTGCCTCCCCAGTGAATAGAGGCAATCACCATATCCCCTGGGCGCTTCAGCGTCTGTAGCTGTTCACTGATTTGCCTTACCGTGTGACTGGATAAACCAGACAATACATTCACCCCGGGGCGGCTCGGGCTGGCGCCCCAATCCCATGAAATACCGCTTGATTCCATCCCTATAGACAACACGACAACCCTGCCCTTGCCCGCCACTTCGATGACAGCCGGTGCTTTGGCCTCTTCTTCGTTGAGCCCGGCCCCGGCCGTTTGGATATTCACCTTATGCAGGGCCTGCAGGGTTTCCTCTAGACCGCTGTAGCCCCAGTCCATGACATGATTATTTGCCAGCACACAACAGTCGATGCCAGCGCTGGTAATGCAGTGAATGTTGTCCGGATGCATGCGGTAGTTGATGCCCTTGCCTTGCCAGTAATCTTCGCTTTGTGTCACGCTGGTTTCGAGATTGACAATGCGCACATCAGGCGCCATACGCTCAAACTCCTTGAGCGCATCGCCCCAGATGTAGGAAAACGCTACCGGCCTGGGAATGGGACCATTCGCTGCTTCGGCTATGTCCACATAACGCCTGGCATCCCGGACATAGGGCTCATAAAGATGCGGATCGCCCGGATGCGCCAATACCTGATCGATGCCCCTGCCGGTCATTACGTCACCGCACAGAAACAGGCTGAGGTAGCGGGACTTGTTGCTGGTTTTATCCATTGTGGATGACATTGCCGGTACCGCATCAAGCAAAACGAACCAGGTGTTCGCTATATAGCATAAAAACTGCCGTCGACTGATCATGTGTCACGTCAGAAAAAACAATCTGTGTAAAAACAAACCCTGACAATCAGATTATTGCCCGGCATTCTCCCTCTCTTAGCCCATCGTCGCTTTGAGCATTTTTCTCAAATCGCCAAGCGAACGGGTATTAAGTACATCCTTTTTTTCCAGCCAGCCACGTCGCGCCTGATTAATGCCGCCATTCAGCAAATCAAAGCCATTGGCAGTATGGCCATCGCTGTTGATGCTGATCAATACTCCTTGCTCTTTCGCTAACTGGCAATAGGTATCGGTGAGGTCCAGGCGCTGCGGCTGGCTGTTGAGTTCAAGATAACAACCGCGTTCCTGAGCTGCCTTGATAATCCGCGGCATATCCACATCTATCGGCTCACGTTCTTCCAGCAAGCGCGCGCTGGGGTGAGCCAGCAGGGTGAGGTATTTGGAGTCGATAGCGCGCAGAATCCGCGCGGTCTGCTTGCTGCGCGACAAACGAAACTTGCCGTGCACCGCGGCAATCACCAGATCCAGTCGCGACAGAATGCTATCGGGTAAATCCAGGCAGCCATTTTCCAGGATGTCGACCTCGATACCCTTTAAAATGCTAATGCCTTCAAGTCTTTCATTGAGGCCATCAATCTCGTCCATCTGCTTTGCAAGGCGCTTTTCATCCAGGCCATGCACAACCGTGAGATGTCTGGAGTGATCGGTAATGGCAATATATTTCAGGCCGTGCTGTTTGGCCGCCAGAGCCATCTGCTCGCTACTGGCGTGACCGTCCGTAGCCCTGGTGTGCATATGCAAGTCACCCTGCAAGTCGTTTAGGGTAATCAGCTTTGGTAAACGGTTTTCCTGTGCAGCTTCGATCTCGCCACGGCCATGGCGTAATTCGGGGGGAATAAACGGCAGACCGACAGACTTGAATACGGATTCTTCCGTCGCACCGTTAACGCGTTTCTCTCCTGCGTCGTTGAGCTTGAAGACACCATATTCGTTGATCTTGAGGCCGCGCTGCTGACCGAGGCGCCGTATCTGGATGTTGTGCGCCTTGCTGCCGGTGAAGTAATGCAATGCCGCTCCAAAACTCTTTGTCTCCACCACGCGCAGATCCACCTGCAAGCCACTGTGGAGAAACACGCTGGCGCGTGTTGTACCCTTCGAGACCACATCTTCAACTTCATCGTACTGGATAAATCGCTCCATCACGGGGCTGTTTGCGGCTGCAGTGACCAGGATATCCAGATCGCCCACGGTTTCCTTGCCGCGCCGGTAACTGCCGGCCACGAAAACCTGGTTCACACCGGACACGGCTTGCAGATAGGCAACCAGGGGTTCGGCATACTGGCGGGCCACGGAATGCAGAAAGCGTTTTTCGCTGCTGCGACGGGCACCGAGGGTATCCAGAATTCGTTGCTCGGATTTGGCGCCGAAACCCGGAAGCTCCTGCAGGCGGCCACGGCGCGCGGCCGTTTCCAGTTGCTTGAGGGTCTTGATATGTGATTGTTCATACAGCACCTTGACGCGTTTGGGCCCGAGACCCGGAATCCTGAGCAAGGCCTCCAGACTGGCGGGAACTTCCTTGTGCAGCGTCTCCAATGCCTTGGCGTGACCGGTAGCCAGGATCTCTTCAATCCTGGCCGCCAGGTCCTTGCCGATGCCGGGCAGGCGCGTGAGATCCTCACCCTTAGCCAGCATCTTGCTCAATTCTTGCCCCAGCCCACGCACGGTACGCGCGGCATTGCGATAGGCGCGGACACGAAACGGATTGGCATCCTCGATCTCCAGCAAATCGGCCATCTCCTCGAAAATGACCGCGATATCCTCATTGTGTACCGGCATTCTATTTCTCTTCAGGGGGTGGTCAGTATCGATTCAACCCCCTAAGCATGCTATCTGGACTTCTCGTAGGTACCCACCAGTTCTGTTTGGGCAAGGATATGTCCCTTCATGGCGGCTTCGACAGTTGCCTTGGTCGCTTGATGTAATCCTTTCAACACCGTATCCAGGGCATATAATTTGTGGAAATAACGGTGACTGCCAATAGGCGGGCATGGGCCGCCATAGGCGGTTTTTTTCCAGTCATTCAGACCTGCCTCTGTGCCTTTCGGCAGCGTGTCTGAGGAAACACCTTCCGCCAAACCCGCGATATCTGTCGGCAGGTTGTAAAGCACCCAATGCACCCAGGTCATTTTTGGGGCCCGGGGATCGGGTGCATCCGGATCATCAACAATCAGCACGAGGCTGCGGGCAGTTTCCGGAACCCCCGTCCATTCCAGTGGCGGTGAAATATCTGCCCCTTCACAGGAATATTTTGACGGGATTCCTGCCCCATGAAAGAAGGCGGTAGATCGAAGTATAAGCGCCATCATTCCCTCCGCGGTAAACATGTTCTGGCTTGGTCAAAGCAGTCATTGTCAGCTTCAAAAACCAACTCATCCTGTACATAATCATAGTCAATAATAATGACAGGTGCCTCGGCTGTATCAAGGTCGAGTTCATACCAGTCTTCGAAGGGGATTTCTTCCAGATCTCCGTCGAAATGCTGGACTTCAACCAGCCCATCATCAGTATTGAAGGCCACTTCCTGGAAAAGAATCATGCGACCCAGGCATTCCTCTTTTACAGAATGCACAAACCTTTCTGCGAATGCGTTACAGTTTGGCGCTCGTGCCGGGCATAGAACAGGCTTCACGCCCTCTCGATCCACCTGAACCTCGATGGATTACATCACGAATATCGCCTGGCAACCAAAGCCGCATGAATTTATGCAGAGCACAGCGATTAAATAATATTTTCAACAGCCTGATTAGAGTGGCAGTACTCAACCCGACGTACAGATGAGCACTATCGGGTTTGGCTGCTATCATTATGATTGCAGCCACGCCTGCGGAGAATTAACCGTGAACAAGGACAGTAAGACAGCAAAATGCTTGTCAGGACACCCGGGATAACCAGCCTATGTCAAACACAAAAAAAACCACGCGTGTCCTCATCATGGGTGCAGCCGGTCGTGATTTTCATAATTACAACATGGTCTATCGCGACGATCCTGGCAGCGAGGTGATCGCCTTCACGGCTACACAAATTCCGGAGATCGCCGGGCGTTGCTATCCTGCCTCGCTAGCGGGTCCCCGCTATCCCGATGGCATTCCTATTGTTGATGAAACGCAACTGGAAGCCCTGTGCCTTGAACGGCATATCGATCAGGTCATTTTTTCCTACAGCGACGTGGAACACTCCCTGGTCATGCACAAGGCCTCCATCGCCCTGGCCACGGGCGCTGATTTCCTGTTGCTGGGACCCGAACACACCATGCTGCAAGCCCGAGTGCCGGTCATCGCCGTCTCCGCCGTCAGGACCGGATGCGGCAAGTCGCAAACCACTCGTTGGCTGTCACGCCTGCTGAAAAAACAGGGTTTACAGGTCGCGATCATTCGCCATCCGATGCCGTATGGTGATCTCAAACGTCAGGCCGTGCAGCGCTTCGCGACGCGGGCCGATCTCAATGCCGCTGACTGCACCATCGAGGAACGCGAAGAGTACGAACCTCACCTGGCGCTTGGCAATGTGGTCTATGCGGGTGTCGATTACGCCGAGATCACACGGCATGCCGAGGCGGAAGCCGAGGTAATCCTGTGGGATGGTGGCAATAATGATTTCCCGTTCCTGCGACCCGATCTACACATCGTGCTGGTCGATCCGCTGCGCCCGGGCAACGAAACCACCCATCATCCGGGTGAGGCTGTGCTGCGCATGGCCGATATCGTCATCGTGGCCAAGGTGAACTCGGCCTCGGATGCCGATATCCAGCACGTCACCGAAAATGCCCGCCACATCAATCCCGATGCAACCATTGTGCGTGGCGCCTCACCCGTGCAACTGGAAGATCCTGAGGCGGTAAGAGGCAAGCGCGTCCTTGTCGTCGAAGACGGCCCGACCATCACTCACGGCGGCATGCCCTACGGGGCGGGTTACGTGGCTGCCACCGAGGCCGAGGCGTCCGAGATCATCGACCCCCGCAATAGTGCCGTCGAAGAAATTTCCGCGGTCTACAAGCAGTACCCGCATATTGGTGCGGTGCTGCCAGCCGTGGGCTATAACCCGTCGCAACTCCAGGCTCTGGGTGAGACCATCAACGCATCGGCGGCGGATGTCGTGGTCGCAGCCACCACCTGCAAACTCGATGCACTGCTTGATATCAACAAACCCGTGGTGTGCGCCCGCTATGAATTTGCCGAAGCCGGTGAACCGGGACTCGGCAAGCTGGTCGAGGCATTTCTGAAGAAAAAGAGACTGGGGAGCTAGTCCCACCAGAGCGTGTCAACCGTGTCATGGGTGACCAGTGTCCCTGCCTCACCGGCCAGGATGGCCTGGGCGTCCCTGAGCCGTCCGATACCGGCGTGGCCACCGGTCTGTTCGACAAACTCACAGGCAGCCGCAACCTTGGGACCCATGGAACCGGGTGCGAAGGAAAAATCACGTAGAGTCTGAGGAGTAATACACCGCAGGCCCCGCGCCTGCGGTTCCCCCCAGTGCGCATAAACGGCATCGACATCGGTCAGCATCAGCAACACATCTGCCTTCAGTTCCCGCGCCAGCAGGGAACTCGCCAGATCCTTGTCAATCACCGCCTCGATTCCGGTCAGGCTGCCGTCCGCACGGCAAATGACGGGAATCCCGCCACCCCCGGCACAGATCACGATCACGCCCTGGCTGACCAGCATTTCGATCACACCCAGCTCAAGAATCCGCTGTGGTCGTGGCGACGGGACCACCCGGCGAAAATGCGCACCATCGGCTGCGACACGCCAGCCACGTTCAGCAGCCAGCCGCTGCGCCTCGGTCTCGCTGTACACCGGTCCGATCGGCTTGGTCGGGTTGTTAAAGGCAGGGTCCTGCGGATCTACCTCGATCTGGGTCAGCAAGGTCGCATAGCGGCGTTCGGCGGATAGCCGGTTAGCAAGTTCCTGCTCGATCAGGTAACCGATCATGCCTTCGGTTTCCGCATCCAGAATATCCAGCGGGTAGGCCGCATCTGCCTGGCTAGCGGCACCCTGCAGCGCCAGCAGGCCAACCTGTGGGCCATTGCCGTGGGAAATCACCAGCTCGTGTGCACTGGCTATTGGCGCCAGTGCCACGGCGGCAGTCTGCACATTGCGGCGCTGATTCGCCGCCGTCATGGGTTCACCGCGATGCAACAAGGCATTACCACCCAGGGCGATGACAACACGCATCATTAACTACCCAGCGTCGCCACCATCACGGCCTTGATGGTGTGCATGCGATTCCCCGCCTGGTCGAAAACGATGGAGGCCCCGGACTCGAATACCTCCTCGGTGACCTCCATGGCCTGCAGGCCGTAGTTTTGAAAAATCTCCGCACCGATCCTGGTCTCGGAATTGTGAAATGCCGGCAGGCAGTGCATGAACTTTACCGCAGGATTTTCGGTCAGCTCCAGCAGCTGCCGGTTCACCTGGTATGGTGTCAGCAGCCGGATGCGCTCTTCCCAGACCGACTCCGGTTCACCCATGGAGACCCAGACATCGGTGTATATAAAATCAATGCCCTTGACCGCACTGGCTGGATCTTCGGTCACCCGCAGCCGGGCGCCGGTCTGCTGTGCAATCGACTGGCAGGTGGCGACCAGTCCGGCATCGGGCTGTAACGCAACGGGTGCGGCTACACGAAAATCCATGCCCATCTGCGCCGCCCCCACCAGCAGCGAGTCACCCATATTACTGCGGCCATCGCCGAGGTAACAGAGGGCTATTTCCTGCAACGGCTTGCGGGAGTGCTCCAGCATGGTCAGCAGATCCGCCAGCACCTGCGTCGGATGATATTCGTTGGTCAGGCCATTCCACACCGGTATCCCGCAGCGGGCCAGCTCCTCAACAGTCGCCTGATCAAAGCCACGGTACTCGATGCCGTCGTACATGCGCGCCAGTACCCGTGCGGTATCCTTCATCGTCTCCTTGACGCCAATCTGGGTGCCCGTGGGACCCAGGTAGGTGACATTCGCGCCCTGGTCGTAGGCGGCCACTTCAAACGCACAACGGGTGCGCGTGGACGTCTTTTCAAAGATCAGTGCGATGTTCCTGCCCTGCAGCCGCCGCTGTTCGGTGCCGGCCTGTTTCGCCGCCTTCAGTTCCCTGGCCAGATCCAGCAGATAGCGGATTTCCCCGGGACTGAAATCCAGCAGTTTGAGAAAGTTGCGGTTCCTGAGATTGAATGTCATGGCATAAACCCGTGGAAGCAGATCAGGTTGTCATTCCGGGATATCCGGTTTGTCATTGTGGGCCAGGCGCGGAACGCGCTGCGCAATGCGCGTCACGATTTCATAGTTGATGGTGCCGAGCTTCTCAGCCAGTTCATCCGCTGTCACCTCCTCATCACCCTGGCGACCGATAAGGACTACCTCATCACCGGGTGCAACCTTGCCGTGCAGCGCAGTCACATCGACCAGACTCTGGTCCATGGTGATGCAGCCGACTTGCGGACAGCGCACCCCGCGCACCAGCACCTCGAACTGGTTGGTGAGGCTGCGGTCGAGCCCGTCTCCGTAACCCACCGGCAGCGTGGCGATGAGCGACGCGCGTTGCGTATGAAAGCGGTGTCCGTAGCTCAACCCGGTACCGGCAGAGACCTCCTTGAGAAAGGTGATGCGGGTCTTCCACTCGAGCACCGGCCTGAGTTCGGCTACCCGTGTATTGGCCAGCTCCAGCGAGGGACGCAGGCCATAGATCGCAATCCCGGGACGCACGGCATCGAAACCCGCGTCCGGAAGATCGAAGATCGCTGCACTGTTCGCCATGCTGCAGACCTCGATCCCGTAAGCCCTGCTGGTATCAATTACGCCCCGGAACTGTTCCATCCCGGCATGAGACAGCGTCTTGTCCGCCTCGTCAGCACAGGGAAAGTGACTCATCAGGCCCCGCACCCGCACGGCGGGATACGTCCGGCAGCGGTCAAGAAAACCGGTCACTTCCGCCGGCTGTATACCAATGCGGCCCATGCCGGTATCGACCATCAGCTGTACCGTGGCCTGTTTCCCGGCCTGTTCCGCCGCCCGCGCCAGCGCCGCCACCATATCGAGGGTACACACGACAGGTTCACAGCCACAGGCAATGATCGTCTCACTGTGCTCGGGGAGCGTCGCCGAGAGCAACAGCATGCGGGCCTGAACACCCGCCTCGACCAGCTCAAGCGCCTCGCTAACGTGGGCCAGGCAAAGCGTATCGTAGCCGAGACTGACCAGATGCCGCGCGATAATCACCAGGCCATGGCCGTAGGCATTCGCCTTGATAGCCGGCCACAGGGGCCGGTCCCCGGCCAGTTCCTGCAACAACTTCAGGTTGTGTGTCAGACGATCTAGATGAATGCATGCCCTGGTCAGGTGGTGCGCGTCAGACGGCATGCTCAGCCCTCCCCTGCGGCAGGCGCAGACTTTTTCAGCGGGTGCTTCTTCACATACTCCGACGTCATCGCCGTGAGCAAGGCACTGTAGTTCAGTGTGAATGCCCGCGTATCGCCGACCCGAATGTCGCCCGTGGCCGGGGTCGCGTCGACCACAAGGTAGCCACTGGATGCGCCCAGGACAGTCAGTCGTGCATCGAGCGGCACAATCCCGTTGACATCCACATCCTCGCGTCCCACATTCAGCAGCGCCCGCAGCATCTCGCCACGATCCTCGAACTGCGGCCGCCGGCCGAATGCGTCCTCGCTGCGCTCGCCCTGCGGCAGCGACGGCTTGTACTTCAGCTCCAGCACCTCGGCATGCAGGATAAAGGCATCCTGCCAGGTGCCGGGCCATGGCCTGCGCCGCGTCGTCTCGCGCCCCAGCAGAATGGCCTCACCGATGCGCGCATGATTGACCCGCCCGGGCAGGCGGCCGGCATTGATGAGCTCGAGCCCGCTGGAATTGATCCCTGAAATCCACTCGAGGGTGAGACCGAAGCCGCGCTCGATTTCACCGGCCAGTTCCACCAGCCGCTGCATGTTGTCCTCGCCGGGTAGCACGCCGGCAAAACAGGCGAGGTTGGCGCCCAGGCCCCGAATACGAATGCCGGAGAGTTTTAATGCCTGCTCCACCAGGGGCGCAAGCTCCTGCGGCAAGATGCCTTCACGCAGATCCCCGAGTTCCACCATCAGAATCACATCGTGGACCTTGCCCCGGCGCCTGGCCGCCGCTGACAGACCGGCCAGAACGGCAAGCTCCGAGTTGAGGCTGATGTCCACCGCCTCGATGACCTCCTCGACGCCCGAGAGCGGCGGAATCCGCAACAGCATCCAGGACGTGTGCAGACCGGCGGCCCTGAGCCGCTGAATGTTTTCCAGGCGCGAGTCCGCAATAGCACTGACACCGCCGCGTAACATGGCACGGGCCACCCCGGGATGACCACAGGTAACCTTGGTCACGCCCGCAACCTCGACGCCGCGCCCCCTGCACAGCTCGACTATGCTGCGGGCGTTGTGTTCGATCTTGTCGAGATCGATTGTCAGGCAGGGAGAAGCCATGCGTCAGCCCGCTTCCCGGTCGCGCAGGGCCCTCACCAGAAAACTCGCCACATCCTCTCCGGTCGTGTCTCGCCCGAACCCCGCATCCATACCGTGCGCACGGGCCAGGGCATCAGTCACCTGGGCACCACCGGCAACCAGCACCAGCCGCTGGCGCAGACCGCGCTGTTGCGCGGCATCATGCAGGTGCTGCATGTGCTGCCGGTGCATGTCCGCATGGGTGACGATGGTTGAGATCAACACGGCCCGGGCCGCGGTCTTCTCGGCCATGTCGAGGAGCCGATCAATCGATACCGAGGTACCGAGGTCATGGCAGTGGAAACCGTACTTCTCGATGCCGCCATGCTTGATATCGAGGATTTCATGCAAGCCAACCGAGTGCTCGTCCTCGCCGACAGTAGCGGCGACGACATGAATGTTGCGCGGTCGCACCCAGGCCTCGATGTCTGCTTCGGGCAGCGCGGCAACCCGCTCGGGCAATTTCAGCTCATTGATACTGATCGCGATATCGAGCGTGCCCTTGACCTCGAACACACTGCCCTCGGCCGGGTGCATGATCCGCCGGCTGATGACCTCGGGATTGCCGAGGCCCATGCGTCTGGCCATCTCCAGTGCCGCCGCCTCGGCCACAGCCGGTTGTTCGGGCACAAACAGCGTCACACACACGATATTGTCACCGTGTTTCTCGACCTCGGGTCTCAGCAAGCCGGCCGCCTGTTCTGCCAATGGCTGCTGCAGGCGCTGCTCCACGGTATCCGCGGGATCCAGTTCATCAATATACTGAATCTTCGTCGGGTCACACAGCGTGCAGCCGCCATAACCGGCGCACGCTTTTCCATCCACCGTCTTATAGCTGTTGTGGCCAAAATGACTGCACACCGGTGCACCGTAGCCGGGCTCGCGCGGTATCACGGTCCCCGCACCATCACCTCCCTGCGAATTGCGTGTGATTCCGTCGCCGTTGCGTTCCGGATAATAACCGGAATCAACAAACTGACCCGCTTCCACCGCCGCGTAATAACCGCCCCCCGCAAGAATCTCCTCCAGAAACAGCACGGCGCGTTCCTTGAGTTCGCGAGCATTTTCCCGTAGCGGTCCTTCATCGCGCAACGCGACCAGTTCATCGATTCCGTCGAGCCCCATCAGCGTCTGGCGCGCGGTGTTTACCCCCGCGATGTTATTGTAGTGCCAGGGGATATTGCGGCCCTCATCCGGTGTGATAGTGCTCTGGATATCCGCCGAGGTGAGCCGCGATATCAGGGTGTCGAGCACATGGGTCACGCTGGCTTCCAGGGTGTCGGCTTCCATGTAGCGCGTATTCTGCTGGGCCCGGAACCGGTAACCCTTGAACAGCTCACGCAGCGCCACCGCATAGGGCAGATCAAGCCGCAGCTTCGGCGCCGGTGGCGCGGTTGGCGGCACGGTGGACAGTGCAACAAGTTCTGCCGGCATGCCCGCGGCGCGGGAATAGCCGGTGTTGATGGCATGCTGGACAAACAGTTCCGGCATCACCTTCCACGCCTGCTTGGCCGTGGCATTGGCGTTGTGTGCACCGTCCAGTTGCAGAATGCCGGCATCCGCCAGGATCTTTTTTGACTCGGCCGCATCGACGAAGGAACGGTGCATATTGATGTCGCGGTAGAGCAAATTGTACTGCGGGTCCTGATGCGCGCCGTTGACTCCCTCCTCGGCGAACAACACCGCGATTTCCGGACCGGCGACACCACTCACGTAGGAATGGAAATTGATGGGCCGGCCCACCTCTTCCTCAATCGCATCGAGCGCCTTGCGTGTGGCGCGGATTTGCTTGCGTGTGACCGGAATGCCACCGACTCCTTCCGGTGTACCCTCGATAAGCCCGTCGATATGCGACTGCCCCGTGGTACGGATCACCATAATGTGATCGGCGCCGTGCCAGGCCGCCATGCGCATGCGGCGCAAGTCGTCCTCAAAGCGACCGGAGGCGATCTCCGTGGTGATTACCATGTCACACTGGGGGTCTATTTCGCCGAAGTCATGAGCCGCCGGCAGCGGCACCGAGTGCTTGAGATTTTCGGACGTGTCCTGGTAACTAAAGGGGCCGATGGACTGTTCCGCTACCTGCCTGCGCCAGGTCCAGCCCTTGCGCTTCGGCCGGTATTGATCGAGGTCCCTGAGCACTTCCTCGATATCCAGCTTTTTGTCCGGCGAAAGCTTCATAACGGCAACGCCTCCCAGTGCTGCCCTGCCAGCAGTGCCGTACCGGCCTCGCGGACCGAAAGCCCCTGCGCCTGCGCAAGTTCCAGCACCAGCCGGCCGGCGCCATGGCCGAGCAGGCCGCGCTCGTGCATCCCGGTAACCAGCACCCCGGCCTCAAGACTGGAGAACCCCATCCGCAGCAGTATCGAGCGCTCGATCGAGGGACTGGTATGCGTGCGCGCCTCCTGGATCAACGGCGCCACTATCTGGTCAACGAGACCCCAGAAATGCGCGTGCAGTTCTGCATCCGACATCCCCCGCAGCCGCGCCCGGCGCTGCTCGAAATCATCCGGTCTTTCCACACAAGGCATCGATGCTCTCCTGCACATAGGTACGACTGGTCCGGGTCTCGGCGGCGAGGTATTCAAGATCGACATCGCCGAGCGTTGCCCCTGCGGGAAGTGACGCGAGGGCGTGACGCAGATAGGAGTGCCGCACGCGTTCCAGGTCTACCTCCGCCACCGCAATCTGTGCCGGGTGCTCCGGAATCACGATCTGCTGGCCGGGCCTGTTAGCCCGGGGATTACCGCGGCGCACCTCGATCCCCATGCGCCTGGCCAGATTGAGCTGGGCCAGCGGATGCTTGCCCGCTCCGGTGTACTCGGTCTCCTGTACCACGATAATCCTGTCCTCGTCCAGCTCCTGCGCAATAGCGAAGGCAGCGGCCAGCGAGGTATTGCCCGCCGGCCCCCGCTCCATGCCTTCCAGTTCTGCCAGCACCTGGGTGATGTAGAACACCTCGCCCTGGGTCACGGTAACGAAGCGGTCCATGTAACGCAGCGCACGCGCCGCATTACGGGGCACGTCGGCGCGGTCCGGCCAGCTGCTGAAGGGCATCGAGAAGCCGGTGTGGCCAGTAGTGAAGGACTTGCGGTTGAAATCATGATCCGAGGCCATATGCAGTCCGGCAAGATCGACGCTGGCAGCGACCATGACGGTATTCGCGGCACCTGCCTGTTCGAGCCCGCGGGCCGTGCCCGTCACATTGCCGCCGCCGGCATGTGTGGCGATGACCATGTCAGGGAAACATCCCGCCTGTTGCTGTGTCTGTCGGGCAAGCTCGAAGCCCAGCGTCTCGATACCCAGTATCGAGTATGGCGTGTAGAGCGAGGCGTTGAAGTAACCCGTCTCCTTGAGGACACTAAGGAAAACGTAAAACAGTTCAGGGCCCACGGAAAGGCGGATGACCTCCGCGCCATAGGCCTCGCAGGCCCGGGTCTTTTCAGCGATCTCCGGTTGCTCGATCCCCACACTGTCAAAGGCCTCCTGTACCACGATGCAGCGCAACCCTGCCCTGGCGGCCTGCGAGGCCACCGCCGCGCCGTAGTTTCCACTGGTGGCCGCCACGACCCCTTCATAGCCACGCCGCTTTGCCTCGTGTACGGACAGTGAGGCACGCCGGTCCTTGAAGGAACCGGAGGGATTGGCGGCTTCGTCCTTGACCAGAATCCGTGCCCCCTTGCCGGGGGATGACACGGCGCGGACCAGCGCCGTGATATTCCCGAGTTCGACCAGTGGGGTATTGCCTACCGCTGTGCGGCGCTGCACGGCACTCGCCGACTCCATGTCATAACCCGTATCTGCGAACAGCCGTTCGTAGTCAAAGGCCAGTACGCCCGTGGTGTAGCAGGCGTAATCGATACCGCTGGATGCGCGCAGGATCGCAGCCCGCTGCTCCATGATCTCAGCGTAGTGCGTAGCGCTCACTTGATGAGTCCCCGTTCACGCAGCATGGCACGCACCTCGCCCCCGATACCGGAGAGTTCGGCAAGCGGGGCACCGAAGCCGTGGGTGTAGGCAGGATTGACTTGCGTGAGCGTTCCCTGCAAGCGGCGTCCGGCCGGTGTCACAATCTCTGCTGACTCACCCGGCGCGGCAGGCGCCACGAGAAAGCCTTTCACCCGCATCTCCAGCGGCACCCGTTGGGTATCCTCGGGAACCTGGGGGGCACGCTCACCGGCTTGCAGCACGCAGCGATATATCTCAACCCAGACACCCTGCATGGCCCGCTCAGCCATGTGAATAGACCTGTTTATCCGCGTGTACGAGTCGGCGGACATCGCCCAGCAACGCGGCGGGAACCGGCAGGTCCGCCATGGTATGCAAACCCGGCGCTGCATTCAGTACCCGGGGAATCATGTTCACGGCCAGGGCAATGGTTCCCTGCCCGCCCGGGATTTCCGGACTCCCGGCAAGGCTGATAGCGGGTGTACCGCGAATTTCGATGGCGTCCCCCGTCTCCACCCCCTCGAGGTGAGGGTGCACCTGCTGGGGATGCATGAGGGTAATGACCGGTATGTCTTCCCGGTAGGCTACCGCCGTATGATTGCAACCGGCCACCTGGCCGGGCTCGACGCTGACGAAGGGTGTTACGCGCCGGACCTGTGCAATGATCGGTTCCCTTGTTTCTTCAACACCTGCGATCTGCCAGCCAAGTGCTGCGGCAATCAGGTGAATCGACTCGGCAAAGCCATAGTGACCCGCAACCGTCCCTTCTGCGAGTCCCTGCTTGAATGCCGCCGGGCTGAGTCCCACCCCTTGGGCGGCAAGCACCGACGGCCCATAGGGCGATAGATCATTGACACGTCTTGCAGTAATGGACTGAACATCTGCACAGACACCGGTCAGGGTGATGATTAAAAGGTCCAGCACAAAGCCTGGATTGATGCCGGTACCAACAACTGCAACACCCTGAGCCACGGCCATTCGGTGCAGCTCCCCGGCAAACACCGGGGAACTGCACGCGGGGTACACCAGCTGTTCGGCAATCGAGATCACATGGACACCGTGGCGCACTAGTGTTTCCAGTTCTCCCCTGGCATCGTCAATTTTTGAACACGTTGCCTGAATCGCGATCTCCGGCCGTGCCTGTCCAAGCAGTGTCACAAGGTCATTGCTGATCGGAAGGCCGAGGTCACGCTCGAGTCCGATCGCCTGCCCCAGGTCTACATCCGCGCGCGCGCTCCTCCTGCCGTAGGCACCGACCAATTGCAGACCCGGCTTGTCGAGCACCAGGCGCGCAATCCCTGACCCCATCTGCCCGGTTCCCAGCACCAGCACCCTGATAAAGTCACGCATAACATAATACTGGCATATGTGGGTGCGCTTTGCATTTGGGAAATCAAGCCTGCCTGCATCGTTTCCCTGGCCTGCCTCAATGTGGCGTGTCGCTGCTCTACAGGGCTGTATTAGCTGCGCATAACAACCGAAAATCCACCTTCCTGCCGCGCAGATCCCGATGCAAACAACGACACAGTCAACGCCCTGCGCCAGCATGTGGGTATGGCAACTTACTGTTACCCCTGCAACCACACGCAGCAAGACACACCCGACAAGCTGAGCTACGGCGAGTTTGCAAGAATGATGAATGGACATTTCAAGACGCTGCTGTTGCTGGCCAATGACACACTCTGATCAAACAAACCAGATATATGACCACAACGTGGATGGCCCCGTGCAGGCCACAACAAGACCTGCCCCTCCTGCTGCTTTGCACTTATAATCATGCGCGGTACCAATAACTCCACTCAACAGCAGAACTGAGAAACATTCGACATGAAGATTGGCGTTCTCAAGGAGATCAAGGAAAATGAAAACCGTGTTGCGTTGACGCCGACGGCTGCGCATGCACTGACCGGGGCCGGTCACATTGTCCGGGTACAGTCAGGCGCAGGGGCCGGGTCCGGTTTCCCCGACACAGACTATGCACAGGCAGGTGCCGACATGGTCGCTGCAGCCGCTGCCTGGGACACGGACCTGGTACTGAAGATTAAGGAACCGCTGGTGCAGGAATACGATTATCTCCGGGAACAGCTGGTATTTACCTATTTCCATCTGGCCGGCGTCACGCCAACGCTGACCGCTGCCCTGCTTGCGCACAAGACCACCGCCATTGCCTATGAAACTGTGGAGGACAACCAGGGAAAACTGCCGCTGCTGGCGCCCATGAGCGCCGTGGCGGGCAATATGGCCGCAACCATGGGGAACTATTATCTCGCCCGCTTCAATAACGGCAAGGGCATGCTGCTGTCACGCATATTCGGTGAACGCTTCGGTAAAATCGTGATCGTCGGCGACGGTGTGGTCGGCCGGCACTGCGCCCGTGTGGCAGACAGCATGGGAGCGAACGTGTACATTGTCGGCCGGCATCCCGACAGACTGCCGGAGCTGCAGGATGACATTTCCGGGGACATTCGCTTTGTGCTCTCCACACCGGAAAACATAGCCGCGGAACTGGCCGATGCCGATCTCGTCGTTGGTGCAGTGCTGCGCCGCGGCGCTCGCGCTCCACATGTCGTCACCGAGGCTATGGTGCGTGGCATGCAGCCCGGTTCCGTCATTGTGGATGTGAGCATCGACCAGGGTGGCTGCGTGGAAACATCGCGCCCGACGACGCACAGCATGCCCGTCTATGAAAAGCACGGCGTCATTCACTATTGCGTGGCCAACATGCCCGGTGCCTATCCGCGGCTTTCCACCCTGGTACTGACCAATGCGACCCTGCCCTATGTCCGCAAGCTGGCCGACAGCGGCCTCGCTGCGCTGCGCACAGACCGGGGTTTCGCCCTCGGTGTGAACACTCACGACGGCCACATCACCTGCCGGGCAGTTGCCGAGGCCCTGGATCTGAAGAACGAGTTCAGGGAATTTGCCTGAGGGAAACTGATCCCCTGCTGCAAACAGCATCTGCAGAATGCAAAAACACGGCAAGCAGAAACTGCTGACCATTGATGGCGCCACAGGTGAGGGTGGCGGCAAGATCCTGCGCTCATCGCTGGCCCTGTCGTTGTGTCTGGGCAAACCGTTTCACATGACCAAAGTGCGGGCCACTCGCAAAAAACCCGGTTTGCAGCCGCCCAGGTTGACCGCGAGGACCATTCTTCCCGTATGCTCCGGTGGTGCACCGGGCTGCAGGGCATCAAACAGCCGTTGCGTGATCTCACGCTGCAGGTCTTCATCATAATAGGTATACAGGAAGGCGACCCATTGTTGGTCTTCTGTCATGGTTACGGTTAGGGATAGCCGGATGATTTTCTTCTGCGCTAAAGAAAAGGCTTGGTAACAGACAACAAGCATGTCTTTCCCGTTAACTGCAGGAAGTCCTGGTCCCGTCATGTCATGGCCCGTTTGATGAATCCAGCGTACATCGATCCCCTCCATGAGGAGATCGCAGTTGCCTGCCTACGGGTAGTGTGCCGAAATCGATGGCACTGTTTGAAACTTCGCAAGAGCTTCCCGAAATTTTCATGTAGTTAAATTCAGGAGCGAGCCTGCTCACAAATTGCTCGACGCCAGGACGGCTCCTTCAACAATATCGGTCAAATAAAACGTGGTGAAATCCGCGAGGGGAGTATCGAATTTCAGGTCGATGACAGGCACGTGTCATTGTGTGTAACGCTGCTGAACAGGGTCATCTGCCAGGTATCTGCGGTGCGATCATAACGCAGGATATAGATATCACCGTCGTCAGCATGTACCTTGAAATAGCTGTAGTCCGGATCCAGCCAGCGGTCGATAATCTCGTTTACCCTGATTTCACGGTTACCGAGAAAAAAACGGCGCGGTGATTCTTCCGCGCGGTGACCGGCATAACACTCAACCCGGATTGCGGTTGTTTCCTCTTTTGCGTGACCATCCCTGGTTGACTTTTCCTTGCCGGTATTCATCAGTCAAAAAGCCGGCCAGCGGAGATTGCTCATAATCGAGTCTCAAACCAGTACTATATCAGGAGTATATACGTTTATACTAAAATAACACCTGATCGGCCTGTTCGAGCGGCGTCATACCAGATATCCTGAATCATACGTATCTGTTCTTAATGTGATACCGGCGTAAATGTCTGCTTATAATTTACCCTGCCCAGCTCGCGCAACTCAATCGGACAGATCTGAAACATGGTTCTGACTGGCATTTATCGGAAAAGGCATTGATAGTCCGAATGAATGAGGAAACCAAAGTGCTGTTACGCAATATCGTGCACCACCTCAAGTAGGTCATAGTGCTGCTGATTACACAATCCCTGGACTGATAAACTAAACCTGCTCACACTTCCGGAATAGGACTAATGCCTTTAATCAAACGTGTTGTACTCGATGTTCTCAAGCCCCATCAACCCAATGTGCTTGAATTTGCCAGCGCCATAGCCGGCAAACACAGTGGTTGCCGCGTCAAGGTTACCGTCATCGAGGTCGATGAAAAAACCGAGACCACGGTGGTTAGCATAGAAAGTGATGATATTCCCTACAATGCCGTTGTTGGCACTATCACGAACATGGGCGCTTCAGTACACAGCATCGATGAAGTAGAAGTCAGTAGTGCACCACAGCCGGATTAGTTATCGCCTGGAACCTGCACCCCCTTATGTTTGGTCAACTTCGTTTTCTATTCCAGCTCACCCGTGCACAGACAATTGCACGCCGCTATTTTGTGACAAACGGTTTCGATAGCGCCCTTATGATGCTGGGGCTCACAATGGGGTTTTATTCCAGTAACAGCGTCTCCACACCTGTCATTATCAGCGCATGTCTTGGTGCAGCGATCGCCCTTACCATAAGCGGGCTTGCAAGCGCCTATGTGAGCGAGACGGCAGAGCGGGAAAAAGAGCTGAAGGAACTGGAACAGGCTATCGTGGGTAATCTTGAGGATACAGCGCACGGGCGGGCAGCACGATGGGTGCCCATACTCCTTGCCATGGTCAACGGATTTTCACCCTTGCTCATAGCTTTGTTTATCATGACCCCCCTATGGCTGTCGCAAGTCGGTATTGCATTACCACTAACAGCGTTGGAATCCTCCATTGCACTGGCCTTTCTGACGCTGTTCCTGCTTGGGGCGTTTCTCGGTACGGTCAGTGGCAGACTCTGGTTATGGAGCGGCCTGCGTACCCTGATCATTGCTTTATTAACCGCAGGTATCATCCTTTTGTTAACTGGTTAAATGCTCGTCCAGCACGAACCCCCGGTCATACACGCAGCCAGATAGTCGGCGCCAATAACTAATAGATCACAGGTGCATAGCCCCTCTCGAAGCATCCCAGACATGCAGTGCGCATGCATGGTCGCACCGTGGTCAGGGCAAAGTGGGCGAGTTGCAGCCATACAGGCCGCTGACCCCGACAGATCCGAAACCTGTCTATGGCGAATTGCTAATTATCCACTGAATACGGAGACTTAACCAGTCTTGCTACTGAAAGCAATTATCCCTACCCTGCTCCGCCATGAAGGATCTGCTGGTACTCCTCATGCATCTATTAACCACAGTCGCAAAACTCCTGGGGCCCGGTGGCGCGAGGGCCATCGTTGCTGACAGCCTGATCCCGGCAAAAGTCCGGCATGGTAGTATCCTTCTTGGATACGTTTTTCATGGCAGTCTCAAGGTGTGTTCTGCTGCTGCTTTACTCAGAATTCGAAATTCAACCGACCACCGAAAATCCACGCTTGTGGGTCGCCCTTGCCGCTATCGATGTGATGGCGCTACTGTTAGCTGGACTTCACCGTACACAGTAGTGTTAGAGAGCAGTTATATCCCCGCCAGGAATGGCGTATGGCCGCTCAACCCCGCCCCCGGGAGACGGATTCAAAATAAATCTTGCACTCTTGATGTGGATAAGTTGTTGTAGTACGCATCCGGCCCTGTTATTCATAAATCGAACGGCTGCACACTACATCTGGATTTTAGCAAAAAGTAGATTTATTCTTCGCATAGAAATGGAGCAGCTGCAATGAAAAATCATTTCTCCTTATACACAAGATCTGCCACCTTAACTTCATTACAGTTACTGCTGGCTCTGCTGGCGTGCATCACACTTGAGTCTGCCCTCGCCGCGGGGGATGAGGCATTGCGGGAGCGCATCGAATTGCAGGTGCAGCGCGAACTGCGCCTCACCGGCACCGAGGTCCGGATCATAGCCGATGAAGGTCACGTAGTAATGCTTGGCCAGGTGAGGCTGCTTTCGCAAAAAATGCTTTATGAACAGATCGCCTGGCAAACCTCGGGCACATTCGATATCGATAACGAGATCCGGGTTAGTCCTGCAACCCGCATATCAGACGAGCAACTGAAAAACGCTATCCAGGCCCTGTTTGAACACTATCCGCAGTACCAGAATTTCGATGTGTCCGTAAAAGACGGCGTGGCCATCATACACGGCACCTTCGCAAGTGCCACCGAGGTGCTGTCCCTGAAATGGCAGATTGCCGGGATCGAAGGTATCCTCAGTATCCTGATTGAGTCACAGTTCATAGCACAACGCTGATGCACATGCATTACCGACTATCAACGCTTTACTGCACATCAATTTTCGACCTATTCCGCAAAATTGCTGTTGGACACAGGCAGCCTCCGATACCTTGAATGTTGCTGGTTGCTACACGCACCGATCTGCGGGCACACGATCATGGCTGCGCCAGCCAGCAGTATCTGAAGCGTGCCGGACCGCGTCGCAACTCGGCTGCAGCGCTGTAATCCATCTCCTGATTCAGATTAGCGTGGCATTATGAGTTGGATTAATGCCGGATGGCTGTTGTTGGACATAGCCATCATCGCCATCCTGCTTCCGACCGTGATTCTGCAACGTAAGGAGTCGGGTGCGACACTGGCGTGGATTCTGGCAATTGTGCTGGTGCCGTTCATTGGCTTGCTGGCCTTCTGGTTATTTGGCACCACCCGGCTGCGACTACGACGTCGCAAGCGGCGCCGGATCGAAGCACGTCTCGCCCCTGCACTGCATAAGTTGCAGGCGCAATCATCAACGGAACTGTCTGCAGGGGGAGTCCCGCCATCGTTGTTAAAGCTTACTGAACACCTTGATAAAACCGGCCCGCAACCGGGCAACGAAGTGACTTTGCTACGGGAGGGTCAGGCGGCCTTTGCTGCCCTCGAAGCAGCCATCGACAGGTCGCGTCATCATATTCACCTGCTCTACTATATCTGGGAACCGGATCGAACCGGCGCACATCTGCGGGATGCCCTGCTGCGTGCTTCCCGTCGCGGTGTTGAGGTACGACTGTTGCTCGATGATGTGGGTTCGCGCAGTGCCCGGCAGGAATTCTTCCAGGTGCTGGTAGAGGCAGGTGGTCGGGTCGAGCGATTTCTTCGGGTCAATCCCCTGAGCCGCCAGCTCGGATTGAATAACCGCAACCACCGCAAGATCGTTGTGGTGGACGGCAAGACCGGCTTTACCGGTGGCATGAATGTCGGAGACGTCTATGCCGGACTCGGTGAACCCTGGCGAGATTTACATGCGCGCATCCAGGGTCCGGTAGTACATTCGCTACAGGAGATCTTCTGCCAGGACTGGTATCAAGCTACCGGCGATGATCTGGTCAATGCCAATTACTTCCCGCAAATCCCTGGCACCGGGAATGTCTGGGCACAAATACTCGCCAGCGGTCCGGCAGACGAACGTTGGCGCGCCATTCACACGCTGCTGTTCGCCGCTATCACGCTGGCGCGGCAACGAGTCTGGATTTTAACGCCCTATTTTGTGCCCGACCCGCCCATTGTCATGGCCTTGCAGACGGCTGCATTAAGGGGAGTGGATGTCCGGTTGCTGCTGCCGGGCTGTTCCGACCACCCGCTGGTGTTGCACGCCGGACGTTCTTTTCTCGATGAACTGCTTGCCGCCGGTGTGCGGATTCTCGAACTCCATGACGCGATGCCGCACGCCAAGACTGCCACCATCGACGGCATTGTTTCGACCCTGGGGTCCGCCAATATGGACCAGCGCAGTTTCCGTCTGAACTTCGAGGCCAACGTTTTTTTCTTTGATGCGGAAGTGGCCGCTGAACTGGAGCGTGACTTCCTCGTTCTCTGTTCCGAGGCAACAGCGATTACAGTGCTGGGCCGACAGGGTATTTCACGACGCCAACGACTCACGGAAGGCCTCGGAAGAGTGCTGGCGCCGCTGTTGTAGGGCGTTGCCTGAGGTAACCTGTGTTTCGGTAATAAATGAGTATTCAAGCCTGAATTTCCGAATTTATTGCGGCAGGGGCAACAGGCCCATGCTGCCGGGACCCCGGGCTTCAATCACAACGAGTAAAAATATACGGCTGCTGTTGCACAAGCCGAACAGCGGGCTGGAATTCATGTCTTGAGGAACATCCCGGACAGGCTGCAGTCCTATTTTCTCATGATGGCCAATAGCATCAAACCATGGATTCGATTACCCAGCTTGCCCTAGGCGCGGCGGTCGGTGAAGCTGCCGCGGGCCGCCAGGTCGGCCGCCGGGCCTTGTTGTGGGGCGCTATCGCCGGCACGCTTCCGGATCTCGATGTTTTCATCCCTTTCGGCGATGCGGTTCGTGATTTTACCTATCATCGTGGCGCCAGTCATTCCCTGTTCGTGTTGCTGGCATTAACGCCGCTGCTGGTTTGGCTGATACTGAAGCTGCATCCCGATACAGCCGAGCACCGAAGGCGCTGGTTCGTAATGATCTACCTGGTGTTCGCAACACACGTGCTGCTCGACAGTTTCACCGTGTATGGCACGCAGATTTTCTGGCCTTTAGTGACAACACCGATGACCTGGTCGACGATATTCATCATCGATCCGCTTTACACCGTGCCATTGCTGCTCGGTATCATCGCCGCCCTGGTTGCCGGGCGCCGTTATTCCTGGGGGCATCTGGGCAACAGCTTCGGGCTCGCGCTCAGCACAGGCTACCTGGCGTGGACGCTTGGCGCGAAACTGCATGTCGAAAACGTCGCACGCAATGCACTGCAGCAACAAGACATCGCCGCTACCGATGTGCTGACCACACCATCACCGTTCAACAGCCTGCTGTGGCGCATACTGGTGGTCGATGACAGACATTATTACGAGGGTTATTATTCCGTGTTCGATGACTACAGCTCGATCAGCTTCGAGCGGCATTCGCGTCAACTCGAGCTTGTAGAACCATTACGCGAGATATGGCCGGTGCAACGTCTGCAATGGTTCACCAAGAATTTTTACGCGGCGGCCTTGTCCGGCAACGACATCGTCATCACCGACCTGCGCATGGGCACGGAGCCCGAGTATGTATTTCGTTTCAAGGTCGGCGAGATGGGAAACCCGCATGCACATCCGGCACCGGTCGAACGGTTGCCCGGTATTCGAAATTACGAACGCCTGAGCTGGGTATGGAACCGCATCTGGGACTCACGGGCGGAAATGTAGACAGGCATGAAACAGCGTGGTCGTTGTCGCATTTTCACCGGACTTGGAAGCAACCAGCTTTTTTACCTGGCGAGTTACCAGTTACCGGCATCCTCACGGTAGCCCCTGTCAGGGGCGAGGCTATATACGGGAATGCATGTGTATGTTTAATTCTGCTGTAGCGGTGATCTTGCCCGGACCGCTTCCCCTCCGGGATAGTGGCTAGCAGCGGTAGTTCGATAAATACGAAATAAAAATATAAATAATTCAAGTTTTTTTGTATATTAGATTTCGATTATATTCTTCTCAAATGCTGCATTACCTGTTACCACAGCAAGGAGAAGACAATGAACGAACTTAAGCTAATCAATCCCCGCTCGCTCAACGCCCTGGGTGAGCAAGGCAGGCAGGTCCACCTGGTCGATGTGCGCACGCCGGCGGAATACCGTTCGGCTCATGCCGCAGGATCTGTATCGATACCACTGAATCAGCTGTCGCCTGAAAAACTGGTCATGCGACTTGGTGATCCGACAACAGGGCGAGATCAGCCGTTGTATCTGACCTGTCAAAACGGACTCAGGGCCCGGCAGGCGGCAGAGCAGCTGATGCAGTCCGGCCTCGAAAATCTTTACCTGCTCGATGGTGGAACGGAAGCCTGGATGAAAGCGGGTCTGCCGATGCAACGCTGCGGCAGCGCGATTTCGCACGAGCGCCAGGTGCAGATAACGATCGGGACTTTGCTACTGCTGAAGGTGATGTTCGGCTTTACCATTCATGAGCTGTTTTTCGCAGCCATCCCGATAATCGGTGCCGGTTTGATCGTCGCCGGTGTTACGCGCTGGTCCGGTCTGGCGCGCCTGATCTCGTTGATGCCATGGAACAGGGGCGTCGATTGCTCAAAGCAAGTGAGCGTCTAATACATTCATCAAAACGACCGGAGAACAACCATGATTTTCAGACAACTTTTTGATCCTAAATGGCGCTGTTAGGTCATGCCCATGGTGATATCACGACGCACTACTCGGTGCCGGAGTTGAAGGAATTGATCACCGCTGTCGAGAAGATCGCAGATCGTGATATAGCGCAGACACCGACCCTGACAGTGGTCGGTCGAAACAGGGAAGTTGTCGGAAAACTGTCGGAAAATAAAAAAGGGCTAACCGCGGAAAACGGCTAACCCTTTGTTTTAATGGCGCGCCCGGAAGGAGTCGAACCTCCGACCGCCTGGTTCGTAGTTAGCAAGCTGATCGCTAACATATTGTTTTTTAATATAGATTACTGGAGCGCCCGTTGCCCATTTTGCCTAACAATGCAGGACGATGCATAACTGAATCCCGCAAAAGTCCCGCACATCATTTCACACCATTTAATTAGAAGCTAGCTAGCCTCGTGTCACTTCCCTCAGTGACACTTTTCAAGCTCCCCTGTCAGCATGATTAGGAATTCGCCATGCACAGGCTATCTGCGCTACAATGTATACATTGCATACAGAGAGGCATTCCCTAATGGCAACCCTGAGTATACGCATACCCGAAGAGATCGGTGAGCAGTTGGAAAAACTAGCGGATTCCACCGGTCGGACCCGTTCATTTCTGGCCCTCGACGCCCTGCGCCGCTACCTTGCCCAAGAGGAATGGCAAGCGCAGGCGGTGCGAGCCGCTGTAGAAAAAGCAGACAGTGGAACGGCAAAATATGCCAGCCATGATGCCGTCGACCACTGGCTAGCCGGCTGGGGCACTGATGAGGAAGGAGATGCACCGGAATGCAAATAAGATGGCAGGACGACGCCATCAATGATTTGATTCAAGTTCGGCGCTTCATCGCCATGGATAATCCCTCGGCCGCCACCAAGGTCGCAAATCGCATCCGTAGTGCTGTCCCTGAACTCGCCAGCCAGCCTGGTATGGGCAGACCCGGACGAGTACCCGGAACCCGTGAAAGAGTACTGGTCGATATTCCCTACATCATTGCCTATCGCGTGGAGGAAGACAGTGTTGTGGTCCTTAGAGTTCTCCATACTTCCAGAAAGTGGCCTGAGACAATAACCTGACAAACGCTTACTCATTGCTGCCTTTGTTTAAACATCACATTAAGCCGTTCAATGACTCAACCTGAACTCGGGGTGTTGCCGTCGGGACACCTGCACTGCTTCCTGACAGAGGGCGACAGTGATGCCAACCAGATAACCGGACAGGTAGCAATTGACACCGCGTTTGCGCGAAGCATTGCCGCAGGTCTGATTGCACTCGCTGCAATGGACAATGCCACGAACCTCTCCCCTGCCCTTGGCTATTGGCGGACGTTCACCTGCCAGTATCTTGCCAAACGATGTCAGATGACGCCAGCCGAACAGGTGCATCCTGATCCAGTCGCGGCACTCAACGAACAGCAGACGGCATTGTTATTGGAAAACACGCCACCTATGCGCGGCGCCGAATATCTC
>JBATFE010000383.1:0-2085 GCA_049664445.1 Gammaproteobacteria bacterium | reverse complement strand
AGTAGCGCCTGCCGCGCCCTCGCCAGGAGGAAAATAAAATGGAGGAAAAGCAGGTACCCGGGATCCAGAAGTGCATAGCGGTACTGTGGCCTTCATTCCTCGTGGCCATCGTGGCGACCGGGCTGTTTTTTTCCGCCTTTGACCCGGATGAGCTGTACCCCTTTGGTGAGCAGACAGAGCTCAGCCGCATGGGGATGTATACCATCGGTTTCCTTGTCTTCTGGCTGATCACGGCCATCTCGGGAATCGGTACCCTCTACTTTGCGATTACCAACTGCATGCGACAAAACCCGGGTTCCCGGGACCAGTAAGGGCCAGCATGACGAACCCCGACGCCACCGGGCCCACCGCGGCCTCCCGGTCTGACGAGCAGATCGAGCAATCCCTCTACGCCAAGGCGGAGAAGATATATCCGCGTCAGGTGCACGGCCTGTTCGCGCGCCTGCGGGTGCTCGGCGTACTCGGATTGCTCGGTGTTTACTATATCCTGCCGTGGCTGCGCTGGGACGGTCAGCAGGCCCTGTTACTGGACCTGCCGGCACGCAAGTTTCATATCTTTTTTATCACCCTCTGGCCGCAGGACTTTTTCTACCTCGCGCTGTTGCTGATTATTGCCGGCCTGACGCTGTTCTTCGTCACCGCACTGGCCGGGCGTGTCTGGTGCGGTTATGCCTGTCCGCAGACCGTCTGGACCGAGGCCTTCCTGTGGATCGAGCGCAAGGTCGAGGGCGATCGCATGAAGCAGCAGAAGCTCGATGCCCTGCCGATGAATGCCCGCAAGTTCCGCATCAAGGCCACCAAGCATTTTCTCTGGATCGCCTTTGCGGCCTGGACCGGGTTCACCTTCGTGGGTTACTTCACCCCGATACTCGAGCTTGGCCAGCGGCTGCTGACGTTCAATCTCGGCCCCTGGGAAACCTTCTGGGTTATTTTCTACGGTTTCGCGACTTACGGGAATGCCGGCTTCATGCGCGAACAGGTATGCAAGTACATGTGCCCCTACGCGCGCTTCCAGAGCGCGATGTTCGACAAGGACACCCTGATCATCTCCTACATCCCCACCCGTGGTGAACCGCGTGGCTCGCGCAAGCGCAGTGTGGATCCTGCATCCAGGGGACTGGGTGACTGTATTGACTGCACCCTGTGTGTACAGGTGTGCCCCACGGGCATCGATATCCGTGATGGCCTGCAGTACGAGTGTATTGCCTGCTCGGCATGTATCGATGCCTGCGATGATGTGATGGACAAGATGGGCTACGAGAAGGGGCTCATCAAGTACACCACCGAGCATGCCATGAAAGGCGGCGCGACACACATCATCAGGCCGCGTATCGTGATCTATGCGATTATCCTGCTGGCCATCATGGCCGCTTTTGCCTATAGCTTCAGCCAGCGCATCTCGCTGGGGCTGGACGTCATCCGTGACCGCAATACGCTCTATCGGGAAACCGCTGACGGACTGATCGAGAATGTCTACAATTTGAAGATCCTGAACATGGACGACACGGCGCATCAGTATGACCTGAGTGTGTCCGGCATCCCGGGCCTCACGCTGCACAAGGATATGGATATCATTGAGGTTGAGTCCGGTGGGGTCCTGGAGTTGCCGGTACGCTTGCGTGCCGACGAGGCCGATCTCGAGGTGCGCAGCAGTGATATTGTCTTTGAACTGGTTGCCACGGATGATGCGGCGCTGGTTGCACGGGAAGATGCCCGCTTCCTGGGGCCGCAGTAATTTTTTGCTATTTTCTGGTGACGGTTTTTGCGTGCTTGCGCGGGGTGCTTCTTTTACCTTTTTATTTCGCCCTGTTGGGCGAGGTACTTTTCTTTGCTCCGCCAAAGAAAAGTACCCAAAAGAAAGGCGATCCCGATGGCTTGCCCGCTTCGCGGGTTCCCTGCGCTTCTCGTAAAGCCCGGCGCTCGCGCAACTCGCTACGCTCAAACAGGCGCGAGCGTCTTCCGGCCTTTACTGCGATGCTCGGCTGCGCCAGACGGGTGGGCGAAATTCAAAACAGCACCCAGAGACACAGCCGCGGCCTTCCCGTTTGCACTCACCGAGTACCGCAGCCATTCCGGGGAATAGGC
>JBATFE010000382.1:0-3314 GCA_049664445.1 Gammaproteobacteria bacterium | reverse complement strand
ATTTTCAGAAATTCACGACGGTCAATGAAGGGCATAATTCACCTGAATTGTTTTGTTTAAGGTAGGGGGCGATTACTATAGCGAACTTCGAGATGCGGTGACAGCAAGGCATGCCTGAAAAGACAGGCGCCAGCGACAACGACACCGGCACGGCCCCTGCGTGCCAGTGCGCAGTGTAAGACAGGTGTTGCCATTTCTCCAACGACAAACACTACATTAGCTATTAATAGAAAACTAATATTAGCCTGCTGCCGCCTGCCAACCCCGGATCCACTGGACATGCCATGATTTATCTGCAGACCTGCGCAGAGGATGCACGCATTCGCCCCTTGTGGACAGGCCTGCTGGTGGGCCTGTTGTGGCTCATCTTGGCACTGCCTTCTCCGGCAGGGGCCGATGTCGTCAAGCCGGCACTGGTTGAAATCAGCATCAATACTGACGGCAGCTACCACATCGAGGTGCGTGCCAGCCTTGAAGCCCTGCTCACCGGCATCAATACCCGCTACCGGAACACCCAGGAAGCACCCAACGCGGCTGCCTATGATGAATTACGGGCATTGCCCGCCGACGAACTGGCCGTCGCCTTCAAGCCCTTTGAAAGCGAGTTCACGCAACGGGTCAAACTGGCCTTTGACGGCGAACGTGTGCCCCTGTCAATCACTCGCCTGGAGATACCGGAACCCGGTTATACCAAGGTGCCGCGTATCAGTGTCATCACACTGGCAGGCCACATAGACCGCAGCGCCAGCTCCGTCACCTGGTACTACCCGGAACGATTTGGCGATAACGCTGTACGTGTGCGCCAGGTCGACGAGGTAAATGAAAAATGGCACTGGTCTGACTGGCAATGGCTGCGCAATGATGAACCCGGCACGCCCTTCTCGCTGACCGAGCTATTCACACAGCAACCGGCATCACAGGTCATTTCAACCTACCTGGTCCTCGGTTTCGAACACATCATTCCCAGGGGGCTGGACCATATCCTGTTCATTCTGGGTATCTTCCTGCTGAGCGTGCATGTGCGTCCGCTGCTCTGGCAGGCAACCATGTTTACCGTTGCGCACACGCTGACCCTCGGCCTTTCAATGCGCGGCATCATCAACCTGCCGTCCAGCATCGTCGAACCCCTGATCGCCCTGTCGATTGCCTACATCGGCATAGAAAATATCTTTGCGCATTCCCTGCATAAAAGCCGCCTGGTGATCGTATTCTTTTTTGGCTTGCTGCATGGCATGGGGTTTGCGAGCGTGCTGGCAGACTTCGGTATGCCGGCCAACGCCTTCATGACGGCACTGATCAGCTTCAATGTCGGGGTCGAATTCGGGCAACTGGCTGTTATTTTACTGGCATTCCTGGCAGTGGGCGTGTGGTTTCGTGACAAGCCCTGGTATCACGCGGTGATCGTGGTCCCCTGTTCCACGGCGATCGCCGTGACCGGGCTGTACTGGACCTGGGACCGTATCGTGATCGTATGAAGCAGCATCCCCCGGGGTGCAGGGTGCAGCCGCAGCAGACATCCTGCAGTATGTCATTTGAGAAAAATACAAGGGTGAATCAGGGCCAATAATCGCTGTTTATCGCAATCACCGTACTGTAGAACAGCAAAATGTAAAAAATCTTCCCTTTACCCTGCACAAAATAAGCATTTTTAATTTATCTGTTGTATTATTTGCCCGTAATCGATGCTGGGGGGCAAAGATTTCCTGCCTATTTCGATTCAACTAAATATGATTGCAAATTCATAAAGGCAACCCGGAAGGTCAAATCAACTCTCCTGTTATTTCCTTAGTTTATCTGCAATTAGTTTAATTTCGTTTACATATTACAGAGGTGTTACATGGCTACAGGTACTGTTAAATGGTTCAATGAATCCAAGGGGTTCGGTTTTATTGCGCCTGCCGACGGCGGTGAAGATGTGTTCGTGCATTTTTCAGCAATCAGCGGTGACGGATTCAAGACTCTGGCTGAAGGCCAAACAGTAGACTTTGATATCGAGCAAGGTCCAAAGGGACTGCAAGCAGTCAACGTCAAAGGGCAATAACAGGACAGCATATCCTGCAATCAAGGAACCCCGTCCCTGACGGGGTTCTTTTTGTCAGCACATGCTCACAGGCAGTCTGCACAGATGGGACGCTACCGTCCTCCCGCACCACGATCATCTCCTTACATAACCCGCGAGGGTTACCAGTCGCTTGCCGATGAACTGAAGGCACTCTGGAAACGCCGTGCCGGGGTCACAAAAGCGCTGACTGCCGCCGCCGCGGAAGGTGATCGCTCCGAGAACGCCGAATATATCTATCGCAAGAAGGAACTCCGCGAGATCGACCGCCGTATCCGCTACCTGCAAAAGCGCCTGCCCGATCTGAAGGTCGTTGCTCAACAACCGTCTGACCCGACGCTGGTATTCTTCGGTGCATGGGTGACAATGGAAGACGATGAAGGCACACAGTACTGTTATCGAATCGTTGGAGCGGATGAGTTCGACCTGGCAAAAGGCTGGATCAGCATGGATTCACCCATGGCGAAGGCATTGATGAAGAAAACCATTGCTGACGAGATTCACGTTGAAACACCGCAGGGGCGCTGCGAATACACCATCACAGAGGTTCGTTACGCAGCACACGACGGCTAATCATCGCCGGTAACCCGTTTGCGCAGCAACTTGTCCCTGCCGCGCCGGGTTTTGTGGTCCATGCGTCGCTTTTTTGCTGTAGCGCTTGCCCGTGTGGCGATGCGCTTTTTGCCTGTCACGGCCACCCTTCTTATCAGCGTCTGCAGGCGGCTTAATGCCGCGTCACGGTTTTTTTCCCGGGTACGATATGACTGCGACTTGATGACGATAACGCCCTCGTGCGTAATGCGCCGGTCGTTTAACGCCAGCAAGCGGGTTTTATAAAAGTCGGGCAGGCTGGATGCCCTGATGTCAAAACGTAAATGTATTGCAGAAGCGACCTTGTTGACATTCTGACCGCCGGCGCCCTGCGCGCGAATGGCCGTCATCACAATCTCGGTCAGGGGAATACTGACGTGCCGTGAAATCTGCAGCTGTTCGGGGTTCTGGCTCACCCTAGAGGGCCTTGGTTTTTACAAGCCCGCAGCGTACACAGCGATAGTCTGTGACCAGTCGGCCCTGGCGGGTATCAAAGCGCTTGTCCCTGTCGACGACCCACTTGTGAAAACCGCGATTGCACAACGTCTTTCCCTTCGCCTTCTCCGCAGGCTTCGGTTTCCTGAACTGGATAATCTCAGCCATCGTATCAATACTGGTTCAACCTGATAAAGGTATGAATTATGGCCACGGAATCCACGGAAGA
>JBATFE010000381.1:0-1712 GCA_049664445.1 Gammaproteobacteria bacterium | reverse complement strand
CCTGTCTGCATCCTTGTCTGCATCCTTCTGATTCAGGGGGTTAAATCCTTGCATGTTTTCATAGCTGTCCGGCATACCATCGTCGTCATCGTCGTCATCACAGGCATTGCCCTCACCATCGCCATCGGTGTCCTTCTGGTCAGGATTCGCAACCGTCGGGCAGTTGTCCTCGCTGTCGGGAATACCATCATTGTCAGCGCCATACAGTGCCGCAACACCGTTGATATCGTCCTGCAGCGGCACTTCAATGCTACCGGCGACCGGATGCATAAGCGCCGGCAACCTTGTTTCATGGTCCAGACCTATAGTGTGGCCGAGTTCGTGTGCGGCAACCCGGATGAAGTCATAGACATTGCCCTCCTGCGGGCCGCTGTACACATCCCATGCCTTCGACGCGTTAAAAATGATATCTGACTCCACCGTCGTTCCCCAGTCATCGAGGCTGGTGGTGTTAATAGTCAGTGCCAGTGTGGTCGAACCGACTCCGAACCCGCAGACATCCGACCTGAAATCAACACCGTTCCTGCCATCCGCGGTGAAACCATTGCGGCAAGGGTCTGCATAGCTATTGCGTAAAACCGAAAATCTGAACACCGTATCCTGATGCCACAGTGCCATGGCTGTTTCAAAGGCGTCATTCCAGAGCACCCCGCCGGGTGAAGCGAAACTGCCCCGGGCATCGACAAGTCTGACAAAAAAGGTGGCTTCTGGCACCGGCCAGCGACTGTCCAGCAACGCATAGCCGCCCGACTGGCCTGAAATCAGCACCAGGTAGACAGCGACGGCGAAACGTATAAAGGTGTGCTGCATGCCAATACCTTCAGCGTATTGCACGCAAGCGCTGCTTGAATGCCCGCTTGTCAAGCGCAGCGGATACGTCAGTGGATTCACCCAGGACCAGCCCGCGTGCAGCACCGTTACTCAGCCGGCCCGAGCGTTTACCATTGGTGTGCTCAATCCCTCTCACTGGCCGGCCCGAGCGGGTGAACACCCGTTCTGTTCCGGCAGGGCCCTTCTCAACCCTGAAGTGCCCCTGTGACCAGCCATACAGCGGGTGTACCTGTTTGTGCAGCAGTGACTCGACGAAATAGATGCCGTGTTCGTTCAGCACCGGCATGTTCATATCCGACACGGAGAGTTTTCTTCCCGCAGATGCGCCACCCAGAAAAGCGAGGGTCAGCGTGTTGCCCTTCACTTCACCCTTGATCACCTCGATTATTTCAAATGTCACCAGCGTTTGAATATCACGGCGACTGTTCTCCCGAACCTGCACGCGGGTCACCTCGCCCTCGAACACCAGAGCGGATTGCTGCAGCATTTCCTCCAGGGTAACCTCGATCACGCTGGTGGCCTGTGCCGTAGAAGCAAATACAGCGCCGCCAAGCAGTATCGCCCGACACAAGGTGATAACCGCGCAGTAAAAATGTCGTGTCCGGGAAGTCATAGAGCTGGGAATATCATCAGGTACAGTACGAAATTTATACTCAACAAATAAAACACAAAATCATACCCGGGTGGCATCAATAGACAGCCGGGTGACAGATCCATCAGCACATCGTGATCTGCTTTTACGGTCTGCTGTCAATATCGCCAATGGCACAGCCTGCCGCAACAACAGTAATCATTTAGACAATCTACCGGAAATGGGCAATAATTGCTTCTACGATAATCATTTAGACAATCTACCGGAAATGGGCAATAATTGCTTCTAC
>JBATFE010000380.1:0-15390 GCA_049664445.1 Gammaproteobacteria bacterium | reverse complement strand
AAGCAGTTCTATCCTGTAACGCGCCTCGGCAGCGCGCAGCCTCCTCATGAGGCGTTTGTTAGCAGTCTTGTGTTGATGTTGTGCAGCTACAACCAGAGTTGACTGATCAGTTTGTATAAGCATGTCGTTTGCTCCTTTGCTTGGTTAAAAAGAATCCCTGCAAACAGGGACACTGGCGAAGAGAAAATCATCCGATGCTATGCCCTCGACCGGGTAATCCTGTGCAGAGGGTAGTAGCCGTGATTTGCCGACTAGGGTGTGTATCATCAGATAAGTGTTTAAGGTCTTTGTCCATGTAATGTCTAGGAATTTCATTGCCGAATGGTGATAACGATTTGGCCTAACAGGCGTGCTGGAACTGCCCACGGAGCCGTCACTACAGTCAGGTTCGTGGTAAATAAATATTATTAAACAGTTACATAGTCTCATTAAATTGCCGTGCGTGAGATTTAGTGGTCGTTTTTTCATCGGGCCTGTCCTGTTGAAAACACTAACAAGTTGTCTGTATTTGTACAGGACATTATATCAGCATTGAGCATCTGTCAAGGTTTTGTATAATACAAAACATAAACACTGATCTGTGTGAAAGGAATGGGAGCAGAAATGAAAGTAAAAGACGAAGTCAAATCAGCAGGCTATCGGATTGGGGCCGTCGCAAAGCTGACCGGAATCTCGCCAGACACGCTTCGCGTCTGGGAACGCCGTTACGGCTGCATTGTCCCTCAGCGTTCCCCTGGCGGTGGGCGTTTATACAGTGCCGATGACATTGCCCGGCTGCAGCTGATGAAGCTGCTGGTGGATCGTGGCGACAGTATTGGTGCCGTGGCTACACTGGATCATGAAGCCCTGCAGACGCGCGTTAATGAAGTCCGGGCCGCGGTAGCGCCCTCTACACCCTTCACCCGATACCGCCTGGTGGTCATTGGTGAGCCGCTCGCCGCCAAAATGGACTCGGCCCGCGAAACGCTGTCGGATATCACCCTGGTGGCGGCATTTAGCTCGCCCCAGGCCTTCATGGCGGCCAGTGACGATATCGAAGCGGATGTCCTGGTGATTGAGCAGCCAACTCTGCAGGCAGAGACTGCGGTACATCTCTCCGACTGGATTGCACGCATCAATGCGGCACATGCCATTGTTGTATACCGTTTTGCCGCAGAGGAAGTGTTGCGTCATTTGCCCAGTTCCAGTTGTAGTGCGTTGCGGGCGCCAGTGGAACCTCAGAGCATTGAACGTATCTGCATGGCGATCCTGGGAAAGTATTCCGCCGCTGGCGTGTCTGACAGCGAGCATGAGCTGATCAACAGTGAGGCGGCACCACCACGATGCTTCAACGACGATACCCTGGCGCGCCTGGCGATGATTTCCACGACCGTTCAGTGTGAATGCCCGCGGCATCTTGCAGAGTTACTGACCAGCCTTGCCGCGTTCGAACAATACAGCATTGAGTGTGAGAGTCGCAGCCTTAAAGATGCTGCACTGCATGCGTATTTGAATGCCACGGCATCACGCGCACGCCACATGATCGAGATTGCCCTCACTCAGGTGCTCGAGGCCGAAAATATACAGGTGTAGCAATGTGGCTACAGTGTTCAGCAATCAGGCGCATCTTGCCAATATCATTAACTGCTACAAAAAGCAGGGCTTCAGCAAGGCTATCGACGATTTCGGTTCAGGTCCCGGGGGAGGGGGTGACGGTGGGGATACACCGGTTCGAGACAAGGCGGAACTGGTAGAGAGTCTGAAAATGGCCATCGCAGAGACCGAACACTTCGTCACGATATACAGTGTGTATCTCAATGCAATTGAAGCTGCAGAGGGATTAACTTTCCAGGTCGTTTTGCCATTGAGAGAATTTTTACTATTGCGCGGCCTTGTTCAATAGTTCGCGCCTTCCGCTGGTTTCGTTTTCGAGTGAAAACAGCGGCTGTCTGGCTCTGCAGGCTTGCTGCAGCTTTTTGTAATAGGCAGCATCAGATTCCGCTTTCAATAACAGTGTTGCCAAGGCTTGTTCGTTTTCTACTGGATAGTAACCGGCATAGTCGCTACCAAGCAGTCCTGTTGATCCCTCTATATCGGAAGCAATCTGCACTCAAATATATACCACCAGTACTGCTGTGAGTATGTAGAAACAAACCAATCATTCTTAGCGGAGATGGGTCAAAGCAGAATGCAAATATCCAACTCTATTGGGACTAATTTTGGTGCAAATCAACAGGCTTAATTGCTTCAGATATGATAACTTCTCCTTCGGGGCCGCTTTCTATAGTGTTTGAATGTCGCGTTATGCGGCATTGTCATCGTTCCCGTGCATCTGGGGAACGGCAAGACCCGCTTGATAGTTGCCATTCATCCGCCTGCATCAACAGTATTGTTGTGTGAATATTGAATGACTGGTTTCGATAAAACATGCCTTTCGAATATTCATAAAATGGCAGCGAACTCTCCAAGAGTTATTCCGCGATCACGATAAATGGGGTCAGACCAAATTGATCTGTTTTATGCCAATATAGGTGGCGTGTTGTGTAGAAACACTGGCGGACAACAGAATCAGGACGCACAAGGTTTTATTGTTACTGCGCATTTTGCCTTTCACGTATTGCAGGGCTATTCCTCCTCTTGGGTTGTACATCGTGATTCTTCGGTGACGGCTGTCGTTCAGCTTGCTATTCCCAGAAAACGGAGGCACTCGGGTTCGAGCTCCGCATGAGCGCGGTCGAGTATTTTCTTTTCCAGTTCTGTTGTTATCAGATCTCTGTAAGCACCCACTTTGCCCTGGCGAATAAAATGGCCGGGTTTGAACGGGGAATTGCCCGATTCGGTCTGTCCTGAAAACTTTTCGTCGTGCGCTTTCATCCAGTCGAATGAACTGTATTCCAGCACCTTCGCTTTTTGTTTCGGGGTAAGTTCCCAATCCAGAAACGCGGCAATCTGATCAACGCCTGCGCCAAGATCACGCTTCAGATCCTGATAGCGCAGCAACAACACCTTTTCATGGTCGCGGTAAGGCCACCAGCTTTTGACGTTGCGAAACCAGGCGGCGAACTTGAGCCACGTATCGACATGGGCGGTAAATGACACGGGACGTTGATGACCGGTCATGTCACGCGCCGAATCGGTCATGTTCATCAAATGGTGGTAAAAACTCACGCAGCAATCGCGCGGGTCGCGCACCGTAAGAATGATGCTGGCCATGTCGATGCCCGGGGTCTGCTCCGCGGTGCAGTGGGTCTTGAACAGACGAGGGCGAGGCAGGGTGTCATAATCGTTCAGCACCTGCCGCCAGCTTTTACCCTTGCGCGGGCGTTCCAGCCAGGGGACCACGGTGTCGATGTCGTCAAAATCCGTATCGCCACCGCTGCGCATCTGGTACAGGATCTGTTGCATCCAGGTCGTTCCCGCCTTGGGCGCTGTGGTGATGAGTATATCGGATTCAAGTGCCTGAAAATGGGCCAGCACCCAGGGATCGTGGGTACCATCCGGCTGGCCCCATTTCGGATCGAGTGATGTGTGGTCCGGCATGGTGACTGCGCGCTCCTGTTGCTATTGCGATGATCCGTTGTCGGGTTATGGAAATTGCGTTATTTATGCAACTACAGGGTTAACTCACTCAATACCAATGGGCGATATCTGATAGGTAATCCTCGCCTTTCCGACATGCTAAGGTCGGTTCTTACTTCTACGTTTACGGATAAGACTGCAATTTTTGTCTTTGCCGGCGAAAAGGAGAAAGAATTACTCGCACTTAAGGATATGATCGAGGCAGGCAAAATAAAATCAATCGTCGACAAAGTCTACTCGCCGGAACAGGCTGCCGAAGCGCATTGTAGAGTTGAAACTGAACAAAGATTGGGAATTGTCGTAATTAGCATGGGAAAGATCTGGGATTATTCGGATGCACTGCGAAAAGGTGTAATAGCTTTGAAAACGCTTGTAAAGCTTAACAAGCACATGCAGACGGACTTGGCTAACGCCAGTCCACAGATGTGAGCGTTACGAATGTCCGGAGTTGCGGCAACCTGGCCGTTCCCTGAATTCCTGGGTACGGTGAAAATGTACTGATAGTTGCCGTTGAAGGACTGGAGTGGACCGGTAACCGTCGACCGTTGTTGCCTTTCGAGCTCGTCCCTGAGGCTGGAAATCAGAATTCACGATCAATAATGATTAAAACCGCTATCAGCACTGCTATTCTTCATATCTTAATCCTATAAGCGTGTTTACAATGCCCTCAAAGAAATACCCACATCAATATAATTCCTGACATGTGTCTATCTTGTACGTTTTATAACTGTTAGTGGTCAAGCTTTTGCCCTGGATACCCTGTCTTGATAATCACATCCCCGCAGGTTGACAGGTTCCATCAGGCCGCAATGAAGTCATCCAGAAACAGGGGCAAAGTAACACCAGAAAATTCCCTTCATCGGACTGTTGATGATGACTTGTATTACAGGGTTCGGCCAACTGGATCATTAGCACACGCAAATCGGCGGCCCGAAGGCCACCGATTGCCAATGTCTTGATTATCCTAGTATATGATTGGACTATATGGCGACTCTCACCGAAATATAGTCACAGTCAGGCTCAGCATTAATTTCTTGACCGCCACTTTTATCAGTTTGCCCCGCATATAATGAGGCGGGTAACGCAGAGATAACGAATAAAAACACAAACAGTCGTGATATTTTCATGATTGCTCCCTGAAACCTGGTAAGTATTTCCATGAATGACCGGATTCTGCCAGAGTGGGCATTTATCCGGTGCCCTGATACGAATCAGAAGAACCTAGTGCACAGCTTCTGAATATGCGGTTCTAACATGCGGCATAAGGCTCGCAAGCCTGGGGTTATCAGATACGATGAATGCAAAGGTTTCCCATTGCTCATCTGTAAATGTTGTCATGATCTGCTCCCTGCAGGAGAGTTTTATCCTCAACAGCTGTCGCTGTAATGCTTGAATATCCGACTGGAATGCAAGCAGGCGATCACTGGTTATGTCCGGCGACAATGATTCAGCGCGAAATTGAACCTTCTGCTCGATGATTTTATTCATGATATTAACCATGTTCGTATAGTTTTTCTTGCGCCATGAACGGAACAAGTGCAACTGTTCTGCCGTGAGCTGGAGCGCGTCCTGGTTGCCCATGATGATTGGAAGCAACATCGGCATAAGGCCTGAACCTTCCAGGAGAGTCACTTTCTTCTTGATATCTTCCCAGTCCTCGGCAGACAGTGGAGAATCACTGTTGTGTTTTGCCAGCACAGGCGTGAGGAGAGAAAAGAACAAAATAACAATTACAAAATGCTTCATGACAATATCCCCCATTATATTTTTCTGGATTACGGTTTAGCTCGTTGCGTGTATTTTGTTTAGCCAAATACTGATCACCATTGTGGAAACCCCTTGCTATAAATTAAATAAGGACGGTCGCCAGGACAGAAATCCACGAATGTCGACTTGGGTCGAAGGTTGTCCTTCAAGTTAAACGTAAAGTGATGCCCCGTTGTCAACTTATCAATAAAATGACCGTTGCAATAATACTTATCACCAGAGCCACCACCAGCTTTGAAAGCATAGTAAGCAACATGATGTTCCTGCTGTCCTCCGGACTCATTTGCCCCTCTGCACCGAACTGTTGTAAAAGTCGAGTCATTCCTGAATTGCTCCCTCTTCCATGTCTGTAGTGTAATAGGCCGGGTGCATGCTGGCTGTGAACTTGTGCCTTGAAGCGTGTGAACTATTCACGTTTGAAGATAACCATCGGAGTGGTATGCAGGCTGGCGGTTCAGAAACGATATTGAACGTTCGCTCTAATGGCCAGTGATTGGCAACAATGGGCGCGGAACCTGCCCTTCGCCGCAGCCTTGAACAGCTATTATAAAGTGCCAGCGAATGGGGAAAGCTGGTCTATTCCTGACCTGCATGCTGTTTCTTGATGGCTGTCAATGAATACACAGTGAAAGTGTATAATGTTCATGCTTTCATTATAATTTGGCCATAGACGGGTTCGATAGTCAGAAAAACAGGTAAACCATGTTACCGAATATTCCCTTGTTTTCAGATCTGGAAGAAGAAGAGCTGAAGGCACTTTCCAGCAAGGCGGTCACCCGTCACTATCCTCGCAATACCATCATTATCAATGAAGGTGATATCAGTGACTCCCTCTATTGCATTCTGTCCGGTCGTGTCAAGGTATTCCTGAATGATGATGAGGGCAAGGAGGTCATTCTGAACAATCAGGGAGCAGGGGACTATTTCGGGGAAATGGCACTGCTGGACTCTGGTCCCCGTTCCGCATCGGTCATGACGATTGAAGACAGCAAGATGGCCATCATTTCGAAGGCGGATTTTGACGAATTTTTGCTTCTGCACAGGGACGCCATGCGCAAGATTATGTGTGGCCTCATCAAGCGGCTCCGGGCGCTGACAGACAATGTACGCAGTCTGGCCTTGATGGATGTCTATGGCCGGGTCGCCCGGGTACTGCTGGAGCTCGCTGTAGAGGAGGGTGATACCCTGGTTGTCAAGGAGGCGTTAACCCAGCAGGATATTGCCAACCGTGTTGGTGCCTCGCGGGAGATGGTCAGCCGGATCCTGAAAGAGTTAAGAACGGGCGGTTATATCGAAGTCTACAAAAAGCATATTGTCATCAAGGAAAAATTACCGCACGGCTGGTAAACGCCCACTGGAATGCAGTATTGCGTGTGGGAGCATATTGCAGGTGCGGATATGGTTTTCGTACTGGTTCCAATAGTGCTTGCCAGCATCCCTGCCGGCATGCGTACTTCGCTATTTCATTATTATGAACAGATTTTTTTCCAGCGCCTGCCAGTCCATACGTAAATACATCCGGGACTGTGCTTGGTGGAAATGATCGCCGAAGCCCACGCATGCGGTGCTTCCGGATGAGCGACGCTATCTTTCTTTTCTGGTGATGTGGCATCAACAACGCAGCCATTTTCATCAAGGTGAAATTGGACCGTAATTATTTCTACTGGTTCTCCCATGGTTCGTCCTCCTCTCTGGTTTTTTAACAAACGGCTCTCCCATTGGTGGGTTTGCCGGTTTACTTTGTTATAGCAGTACCATCGGTGATGAAGAATGTATGTTCTTGCATCCTATTGCCATAACAAATTTCACAAACTGATTGTGAGTCCTGCGCATAACCGGGAAATATTCCTGCTGAATATCAGAATGCCAGGGTGAAGCGGCCGAACACGAGTCGTTCCGGATAGACACGTGGGTTGAACGGGTCGGTATCAACAAAATTGAATGATTCATCGAACAGGTTGGAGACGCCAAGACTGATCAGGCCGCGCCGCTTTGGCAGTCGGTAGCCAATCGATGCATCCACCAGCCAGAAATTATCGCTCTCCTCCTTTGTCGGTGCGTCGCCGATGAAGCCGGGACCGGACGTAGAAAAATCACCCTTCTGGTCAATGAAGGTGGCGGACAATTTTCCAATTAATCCGTTTGGATGGAAATAGTTGATACCCAGCGGGAGCTTGTGGGTGCGCAGTTCAGTGGCGCGGAATTTACCGGTAAATGCCGGATCGCGGTCAAACTTTTCATACTGGTATTCTGCGCTGGCTGCCAGTCGAGGGTGAGGTGTCCAGTACAGGTAGGCGCGTGCGAATTGCTCGTCCCAGTCGAATGTGGAATCATCATCACTTATCACTACTTCCAGATCACGCCAGCTATACTCTGCACCCGCAGTAAGATCGGTCGTGAATACCTGGTCAATCGCCAGACCGTATCGGTTTATATCAGACCCTTCTGGGTCATCATAGAACTGGTTGAAACCAGCCACCTGGGTTGGTTCCACTGTCTGGCTGCTGGACAGGCTGCGGGCAACAGTGCGGAAGCCGGCGGCGCGCAGGGTAGTATCCGGTTGTACCTGCCAGGTGATGCCGAACTTCGGGTTGAACTGATTTTTATCGATTTTGTATTTCGTGGTGCTTTTCTCCGGTGGCAGCGATATACCGTTAAAGGTCAGCGTGTCGACTTCGGTCTCATCCGACTCAAAGTCATCGTAGCTGGCACCGAGCGTAAACGTGAGTGTGTCACCCCAGGGGATGTACGCATAGACATAGGCGTTTTTCTGTTTGATTTCCTGATCTGATTCTGAAACCAGACTGGTACCCGGGAGCACGGGCGGTTCAATTGTGGTATCCGCAGTGAGATCGGTGTTGATATCACTATCAAAAATTCCCGCGCCACTGACGAGTTTGTAGGACGCACCATGGTAGAGATGCTGGATCTCTGCGGTATGTCCCTGCTCTTTTGCGCTGATATCAAGTGCCGAATCCGAGTTCAATGGCGGCAGTCCGGGTATGGGTGGCAGAGGCTGTGACACCGTCTGCTCGGTGTCGAATTCGTAGTCATGCTCATTGATATATGAAACGATGATTTCCGACCCCGGGGTAAACATGTGATGAAGCCCCAGCCGGGCGGTTTCGGATTTTTCATTGTCACGTTGTGTATCGATAAAATCATCAGGATCGAAACGCTGCACCAGGTCACCACGCTCGATTTCCCGGTGTCGCAATTCAGCCTGGACACTGGTCCTGTGGGTCAGTGCACCCTGTACAAACAGGTTGTAGGCATTCTGGTCCTGGTCATTGTTTTCACGGTAGCCGTCGCTCTCGTAATGGAACTGGCCGATACTCCAGGACCAGTTGTTGTAGACACCGTTGTGCACCAGGTCATCACCCCAGGTGCTGTTGCCACCCACGACACCGTTTACTTGCAGCGCAAGGCGGTTACGGGTGAACAGCGGGTTGAATTCCAGGAAGGCGGGATCCGACGGGCCGGCATTTACCAGCAGGGAGAGGTTGGTCTCGGCAAGCTGTGGCTGTACCGGGTTCAGGTTAATGGGTTGCAACAGCTGTGATTGCAGCAGTTCACTAACGCGGGCGACCTCATGGCGTGGCAGGCTTGAGTAGCTGTCGGCCAGCAGCCGATGCGCAGAGAAATTACCCGGGTCGGTATTGACGGACTGCCAGCCCTCCACCAGGGCGCGTTGCTGGAAGCCGAGGTCATTGTAGATGCGCGCGATACTGGCGCTGCGGGTGGCAAGGTCTGCATCGAGTTCCAGCCGTGAGCGGAACACGGCGCGATTGTCATTCAGCTTGATGGACTCCTGCAGGTCGTGCAGCGCCTCAACCGGCCGGTTCTCGGTCTGTTTGCGGATGGCATTGTAGAACCACGGTGTCGGGTCACTGGGATCCAGCTCCTTGGCTATTTCGTACTGGGACGCTGCCAGCTTGTCACGCTTCTCTTCGAAGTAGGCCTTGCCCATGTAGCTGCGGACCAGGGAATTGCCGGGGTCGAGAATTACAGCAATTTCGATTTGCTCGCGACCGGCGATCAGCTCGCCTTTACGGATTTTTGCCAGTCCCAGTCCCAGTCGGGGAAGGGGGGCCGCCTGGTCCAGTGTGATGGCTCGTTTGAATGCATCCAGCGATTCCGGGATCCTGATCCGGGTGAGGTAGGCAAAACCCAGTACCGTCTGTGTAAGAGACAGGTTGGAGTCAATGCCGTGAGCCTGTTCTGCCGCCACCAGGCCCTTGTCCAGATCCCCGACAGACAGCCACATCTCGGCCAGCCTTGCCCATGCCAGCGCGTTACCCGGTTCGTGCGAGATTGCCTGCTGCAAACTGTTCAGGGCGCCGGACAGATCGAAGTGTGCCTGCTGTGCATAGGACAGGGCGATGTAGGCTGCTGCAGAGTTAGGGTTTGCGCTGACCGCCTGGTTGGCCAGTGTCAGGGCCAGGGCCTTGTCGTTTTGTGTCACGGCAATAATAGACTTCAGGGCGAGGGCATCGCTGTTGCCGGCATGGGTTGCCAGTGCCTGGTCGAGCAGGGCGCTGGCGCTGTCCACCTGTCCAACGGCCAGTGCCGCGGCGGCCTGTTGCATGGTGGCATCACCCTGCAACAATACCGGTGGATAGTAGAGTGTCCACTGCACGGCATCACGCGGCTGAACAACCGCTTGTACTACCGGTGCCTGGCCCGTCTGCGCAATGGCCCGTTTGCCACTGGTGACGGCAATACCGCCACTATTGTTGCCGACCAGTACCTTGCCTTCATAGACAGTAACCCCTGTTTGCTGTGCGCCGACCTGCACCAGAAATTCTGTTCCTTCAATAGCAGCATTGGCAAACGGTGTGATGATCTGCAGTGCGCGCGGATCGCGGCTGATAAAATGGGCAGCACCCTTGAGCAATTCAAGCAAGGAGGGGGAGGTCTCGGTATCCGGCCGGGTGAAAACCATTGAACTGAACTGATCCAGCCGGATGACTGTTTCCGGAAGAAGCATGATGGCGACGCGGCTGTCCTGACCGGTGCGCAAGGCATCACCGGTGCAGAAGCGGTCATTGAGTTTGGCCGCTTGCCAGTTGCTTTGCCCGGCATAGCGGACTTCTAACGATCCTTGTGCAGAGATGGTGCGTGCTACGGCATTCTCGCAGCGTTCTGCCGCCGTGGCGGTGAGTGTCGACAGTGTCAGGATAAGATATGTACAGCAATAAATAATGATCGACCAATATTTATTGGTTTTCATCTGGTTAACCCCTCATAACATCAAGACACGTTCTTGGGGACTCCGTATTTCTTGTGCGCCTATATACGTATATATACGTACATAGGCGGTTTAATTTCTGCCTATTTACAGTATTTTCAGGCGTCAGGTGAATATACGTGATGTGCCAGCAAATGGGTACAGAACGATGGTTATTTTGTATCCAGTTGTATGGCGCCGTTCCAGCTGTCATCGGGATGCTGTTGATGACGGCATAGATTCACATAGTAGCGTGATACACCATCATTCTTATTGACTGACAGATACTGTGTAAAAATCTTTTCTGCCCGTATCCAGTCGCCCTGGCGAAAGCTGGTTAACCCTTCGGCGAAGTGCTGTTGCTGCTCGACCAGCGAAGAGTTGATTACGGAATCGCGATGGCCGAGTAACTCGTGGATGACCAGGGGGTGGGTTTTTCCAGCCAGCACAAACGAGCCAACGTCACGAGTGACAAAATCATCGATACCCTCCAGTACTTTATTTGTTAACAGTACCCGGGTACCGAGGTAGGTATTCATACTCTGGATGCGTGTACTGGTATTGACGATGTCACCGACAGCACGGTATTCGAAATGATCAACGGCACCGATATTACCGAGTAAAACCTGTCCGGTATGCAGGCCGATACGTGTCGGTAGATGATGCGGGATATTACCAACTTCCGGTTGCTTGACGATTTCATTGATGGCCAGTGCTGCAAAAATAGCCTTGCGACGTAATTCGGATTCAGGGTTGCTGGAGGTCCAGAGTGCCAGCATGGCATCACCCACCACATCGGAGACAATGCCGCCATACTGACGTACTGGTGCAAACAGGAGCTCGTAATACGCATTCATCAACTCAGCCAGTGCAGCAGGGTCCATGCCTTCCGACAGGGTTGTGTATTTGTCGGCATCGCTGGAGAGGCAGGTGCCATAGACCAACCGGTTCTCGGATTTTCCTTTAGCGAGATCATTTGCCAGTTCATCAATAACGGCTGCCGGGAGGTACAGGCCAAAGGCCGTGCGAATGCTTTCACGCTCCTGGCGAACTTCAAGGTAGTGCCAAATGATGGCCAAAAACAGTGCGCACGGGCCCTGTATCAGCAGAGGGACAAGCAGCGGTAGCCAGATGGCATATTGATTAAACACCAGCTGACTTACGACAAGGTATAGCGCGGCAAGGCACATGCTGACTGTCACTGCCGGCAAGACCGGTAGCAGGCGAACACAGCAACCCAGTAATAGTCCCCAGCCTGCCAGGAGAAGAAACTGGGCCGGCAGGGGTAATGGTCTCACCGGGTTGTCTTTCAGCAAGTTGGCAAATGCCGTTGCAGCGATCTCCACGCCACTGAGGTGCAGGCCATTGTTCTGTGAATAGACTGTATAGAACTCATCCAGTTGTTCAGGCTGCAATCTCTCCGAGTAGCCAATAAAAACAGCCTTGCCAAGCAGGTCAACTGTCTGCCGTACACCGGTGAAATCCATTTCGGGGCGCAAGATCTGCACGTAGGGTATGGTGGTGATGGTCTGCGGTGGCCCGTAAAAATTGAGATAGCGGCTTTCGCCCTTGCTGTACAATTTGACCAATGCCCGTAACAAGGCCTGCTGCTCCGGGTTGTCGTCATGCCATTCTTCGCTGTTAAGGGCAGTGGTCACGTCCTTTGCCAATGACGGGCTACTTGTGAACAGCTGGCGTAGTGTCTGTATGGACTCCCGTACGGCGTGCTTTTCGAACAGCCCTGCCGCTGTACGCACCGCCGGCAGCCTGGTAAAAGGGTTTTCCTGCCTGATTAGTGCTATCAGGTCGGGGTATTGTGCGGCAGTATAAAGTTGCAGCACGACTACCGGTTCAGTGGGCAAATCACCGGTTCCCGGTGTGAATGCCCAGAACCGGCTGACCTTGACAGGGAATACGGGTAAAGGAAATGGTGCGAGCGCCAGTGGCGCAGAGGCAATTGGCTCTACCGGTGGTATCAGTCGCTGTGCAATCAGTTCGCCACTGTAGTGGCCGGATTTATCATATAGTCGGGTGATGTCCTTCTTTGTGTATTCAAACAGGACAACCCTGCCTGCTGCTTCAATTGCCTGTGCCAGTGCAGCGTCTGACTCAGGATCGCGCTGTTCCTTGAAGTGGATGTCAAGGGCGATCACAGCGGCACCGGCCTCTGTCAGTTTGCCCAGCAATTCGGCATGATAGCTGCGTGGCCACTTGCCCGGTTCTGTCGAAAGATTGAATGCGTCGGCTGATGCCTTGTCGATGCTGACGATTACCACATCGTCCGGTGGTGTAATGGGGCCGCGAAAGGTAAACAGCCAGTCAAGGCCAGCAGCTTCTTCGAGATCGAGAATAAAGGGAAAACAGCTGACAAGGATGCCAAGGATGCCCGTGAATACACCCAGGATGAGAGCCTTGGCCGGTCTGGTCATGTAGCTATGTCATGACATGCATTGTTGAATGATATTTATAATGGATCAGTTACCAGCTAATAACAAGCTGGCAGGATTGTGTAATCATGCTGGCATGGGGATAAAACTACCACCGGCATCAGGACCTCCTGTCCATCAACCGGCGTGATTCCCCCAGTGTTTCGCCAATATGCAATATTATCTCGACATCCCTGTTTGCTATAGCCATGTTGCTCCTCCGTTTGTTACTGCGCGCATTTGCATTTAAAAAAACTTTCCCTGTTACCTGTCCTGCTGACCTTGGCATAGTGATTCCAGTGCGGGACGGGTATCAAGTAGTCACTCCTCAGCGGCGACCCTCACGGATTGCCGTTTTTGCTTGCAATTTGTGTTGGAGTTCAGATACGACGGCTGTTAGTTATGGACGTCATACAGCGTGCAAAGATCGGTCATGCGTGTCAGCTCGGCCAGGCACCTTGCCCCCATTTTTTTCATAACCCGTGAGCGATGCACCTCGATAGTGCGCATGCTGAGGCCAAGTTGCTGAGCCGTGTCCTGATTGGTTACCCCGTTGGTTACGTATTGCATGATTTCCTTCTCACGTCGGGTCAGGCTGGCGCAGCGTTGCTCGATGGTGGCACGATACAGCAGGTGATTTTTCCTGGTATCCAGATGTAATTTGGCTTCCTGGACGCTTTGCAGCAACTCTTCGGGAGTGTCGGATGTCACATGAAAGTCGATGGCGCCTGCCTTCATGGCCTTGACCGCCGCGGGTATCTGGTCGCAGTCGGCGATAAAGATAACCAGCCATAACCGGCCGTTGGCAAGCAACTGTTGCTGCGCCTCCAGGCCGGCATTCACGTTGCTGCCCAGGTTTAATACCACGATACCCGGTTGCGTGCCATTGATGGTGTTGGAGAGGGCATCCAGCGGGCAGCGTTTGACCCTGTAGCCCGCACACTCAAGCACCAAGCAGTGTTGACTGGACGTCTGCGGGTCATTATCAGCAAAGAAAATGAGATCTTGCATGCCCATTTGCTCATTAATCGTGTGTACACACCGGCTTCCGGTCAGGTTGCCATTAGCAGATGCTGCAGCGTCACCTCCATCATTAACAGCCAAGAGTCGCCATCCCTGGCAGTCATCCATGACGTCATTCCTTGATAACCTGAGGATAGTAGGAGGGGGCGCAAGCAGGTATGAACTATTCACTTGAACGGTGTGACATATTCACACGGGAGGATCAGATTTTGGAACCGCTGTCCTTCAGAATCATACGGGCATCCGGATTTTAACGATGTTCGTTATTACCAAAGACGCGAGTATGACAGGCCCTCGGGGTATCGATTCTGTCCGCCCGGACAGGCGAAAAAAGGGCGTTGCTGATTCAGGAAATAGCCGGCTCCTGCAACCGGCGGATTTCGTGAGCAACAAGCTAAAACTCAAAGGAGAATCGATGCGGAAGATGATGAGCGAACTGACTGAATCTGATCACTCAGAGTGATACCATCAATTCATCGCGTTGGGAAGATCGGGTGATCGTATAAAACCAGAACCGGTGATCGGAATCACCAGAATACGAAGACATGATACGGATAGGGAAATATCGACACATATCCGTACCATTGCTTATTCTGAACATCAGGCTCTTTGAAAATCATCAATGCATTGCAGAGGCTGTTTCAGTATCCTTTATACCAATAATGCAAGGAAACCGGGGTAATCAGAGTGCGGCCCTTGAAGTACACCAGCGCTTCACCTGCCTTGCACCATGAATTCAAATGGCAACCCATTCATGAGGGACCGTAATGTCTGAAAAAGCCATAATTGATTCACCGGTACGGCACGACGTTAGCCTGCTAACAGCTCATGACGTTTACCTGTTCAAGCAGGGCAATCATTACGGTCTGTATAACAAACTCGGTTCGCATCTTTGCAATCGTCAGGGTGAAACAGGGGTGTTGTTTGCGGTGTGGGCACCGAACGCCAGATCGGTCGCGGTGATGGGTGATTTCAACGACTGGGACCCTCACGGTTATCCGTTGCGCGCCCGTGATGATGATTCCGGCATCTGGGAAGGGTTTGTCGGCGGTCTCGGCAACGGTGCGATTTATAAATATTTTATCACCTCGCCCCAGCACGACTATCAGGTCGCCAAAGGCGATCCCTTTGCCTTCCGCTGGCAGCGGCCGCCCGATACCGCCTCGGTGGTGTGGGACCTGGATTACACCTGGGGTGACGGCGAATGGATGCAAAACCGTGCCCGGCAAAACAGTCTCGATGCCCCCTGGAGTATTTACGAGTTTCATCCCGGCTCCTGGCGGCGTGTACCCGGTGAAAATAACCGTCATCTGACGTACCGCGAACTGGGTGACCAGCTGAGCGGCTATATGCATCACATGGGTTTTACGCATGTGGAGTGTATGC